>CAZGJX010000105.1:0-13486 GCA_964525635.1 uncultured archaeon | reverse complement strand
ATTGCAAGTGCAGCAATTACAACTATGATAAGTATCGGCCCCATCCCTTCAGGTGATGGAGGTGTTCTTATTTCAAAATGATAAAGATGTAATTGTTCTTCATAACCTGGAGTTAAAAAAGAGAATTCTAAGATATATGTACCAACTGTACCAAAATCACTAGTGCTAAATTCTATAATATAATACCCATCAAGTTGATCATAAACTGTATATTGATTTGAATCTGAAAAATTTGCTATTACAGTTGCTCCTGGAATGCCTTCACTTAATCCACCTAAATCTGTTGAATAATGGAATTTTATCGTACTATTATGATTAAGATAAATTATAGAATTGGATTCCAATCTTTGCAAAACTGTGTCCACCCATTCCAAATTTATAATTAATGTAATATTACTAGAGATATATTCTGTTTTATTGATACTGATTACAATATTATATGTTCCTAATGAGCCTAATTCACCCGTATCGAGAACGGCATCATATAATCCAAGAATGGATTCAGTCATAAATTCTGTACCTGAACTCCAATTATATGATATAATTGCATTTGAAATAGAATTATTATTTTCAAAATCTCTAACAAATACTCTTAATGGAATTAGATCACCCCATTTACAACTTGTTATAAGATCATCCTGTGCATCATTTGGTTTATTAAGCGTAATATAACTTTGATGAATAATTATAAAGGAAGATTTTATACCCCCTACGGCCGTTCCATTATTCCATAAGACTGTATAGTTATAAATTCCAGCATTGGTATTGATCAATGAAATACTAAATTCAGAAAAAATTACACTCCCGTTATTGTTTGGATTTACTGTATCCTCGAACCAAATTTCTCCTTCTGGATCATATATTGTTAGATTAGCAATAGTGGAATCCAGGTTAGGTGGAATCTCACCAGCATAATTGATCTGCGTTTTTATTCTTCCAATATTTCCTGTAAAAAGCTCATTAATACCCCATTCTACATTTCTTGCAACTTGCGTGTTAATTTTTTCAATATAATTTGGAGAAGTTGCTTCACACTTCCACCATCCAAGGAATTTTGCTTCAGATGAATTAATTTTAACATAATCATCTCCTATATTCCCTCACTCAAATGGTACTGAAATGAAGGTTGGGTCTAATATTGATAAGATCTCCCAATTCAATGGTTTATGGACTATAAATTCAAAATCAGAATAGAATGGAGGCATATAAAAATTATGAAAAAACTCCCAAAGTATTGCTCCATCATTAAGAATTTTGTATAAGATTCCTTCATTATTTTGCTGATTTCTTTTTGAAGTTGTGTTATGATATCCATATAATTTCGTATCTAGTGTAAATCTTAAGTCTGGTGATGTTGTACTTACTGTCCGAATTACAGGATAGGAATCCCAAACTCCTATTTGATTTAAGTTTCCCCTTCCCCAATCAATATCATTAAATGGATCTCCATTAATGGTAAGATTTATTCCATCTTGAGTTGAATTTGCTATGGTGGTAAGTACTAAATTAATGTTATCAAACCAAATCATTTGCTGAAAACCATTTTCATAACCACTATAATACGAACCACTAGAACTTTTCAATCCAATAGATATATTTATCATATCATCATTTATATTTCCATCAAAAATATTGGAATTATTAACCCAGAGATTCATATTAATTTTATTAGTTGAATGCCATTGATTAAGACCAGATGTAAAAATATCTCCAAAATAAATAGAATAGATTTTTTTACTATTTATTGCTACATAAATATAGAGACTATTAGAATCCATACAGAACTCAGGATAATAATCAAATTGTATATATCCATCAATAACATTACCCCTAGGAATTGTTAAGTTTTGATACATTTCTGTATAATTATTTTTTGGATATTGAGAATAAAAATCAACACCATCCCACCATAGAGTTGAGAACATTTCAAGATACATTGCCGTATTGTTTTCTACGATACCAGAACCATATTCGCTTCTATAATATGACTCATTGATGTATCCCCAATCTTGATTATTAATATAAAAATTTGAACTTTCATTATATATTTGATAATAATTAATTGAATAGCCATTTCCTCTCTCAACATCACCATCACTCCAAATTTCAAAATCTAATTCATCACCATATATCCAAGGAGAAAAGTAATCCGTTTTATAACCAGTATCATAAAAACGTGTTTCACTATTATTATTAGAAATCAGAACATAATCCTCATCTTCTTCAACATCTATATAACCAAAATGAACCCTAATGGCTAATGCACCTGAATGAAAGAGAGTCTGTAATCCTGTCCATCCTTCTGCAAGACTATAAGGTTTTGTTGGATTCTCAATCGTTTGATATATCGTAAAAGAAGTTGTAGATAATAAATCGCTATTATTTATCCAATTTCGAGTATCTTGAATATCTGTTACTGAGCTTTCTATTCTTGAAACTGTCCAATTATGGTCATCATCTAAATAATACTTTAGTTCGATTTCTTCCTGATTATTTAAGGATATATCTTGACTATTATTATATAAATTTCCAAAATCCGTAATTTTTAAGGGATCTAATTTACCTTCGAATAAATTTGAGACTCCATTGGCTGATTTTAAAACTTTTCTTTCCTCTTCACCTTCAAATTTATCTAAATTACTATTAATAATACCACTTTCATTTAGAATAATAGGTAAAAAGAATGCAAACATTATCAAACCCAATATTGAGATTCTTTTAAAAATTTGTTGGTTATTACATTTTTTGTAAAAATTATTAGACATTTTCAAACCATATTTCCAAATATAGATTAAATATAAAGATAACAAGAAAAAACAAGCTAATAAATTTTTATCTCTATTTATTATTTAATATGGAGTTTTTCATTTTTTTAAATGATATACTATTTACCTTTTATCTCCACTGATATCTTTGTTTAATATTTCAAACTTTTTTACACTATAATAAATAGGTTTACTCAATCTATCCACAGTAGCAACTATTAGATCCTTTCGAGAACTCAATGCTACTCGAGAGATTTTATCTAAATCTCTCAATTCAATTGGATTTCCCTCAAAAACGGGGTATATTAGAAATTTTGCTGAATCTTCATTAACATCCGCACCCCGCTTAAAAACTCGAAATTCAATACCTTCTCCAAATCCCGTTCGAACAATATATCCCCTTCTTCTTAAGTCCATATATATCACATATTTTTGCCACAATTCATTATCAAATTGAGAGAAATATGTAAGTAATTCCTCAAATCCATATTGGGACTTTTTTTTATCATTATCTTCCCATAATAAAATCCTTCGCCTTTCACATAAGAGAAGAACTTCCATAGGTTCTAATATTAAAACTTGAGTTCCATCTTTATTATCTTCTAGATTTCCAATATAGGAATTATTATAAAATTCTTCAATACCATCGGGATTATTGATTAAAACTTTATCCTGTTTAATAATTCCTTCTATCTGTACTTTTTCTAAATTTTCAGATGTTTGTTCTTCCATTTTCAAATATACTTATATGATTTGTTCTTAATGAACTTAATTGACCTATTTTTTAATGGTTATTATTATTAATTAAAAAGCGTTTACTATAAAATATTACAATTTTAATTCAATTCTATTTTAGGTAGCTAATAATTTTCTTTCTATATATATTTCTTGAGTTTTTTATATAATTTTTAATTTATCTAAACATTTTTATGTTCAATATCAATTATATGGAATAATAAATAATGTCTATAGATTTTTTTAAATAGTTGTATTAAAATATAAAGAAAAAAAAGAAAAACCATCTTTTTTTAGAAAAATTTTATTATTATATTATTACGTTAAATTAATTAATCCAACATATGCTTGAGCAACTAGAAGAGCATCTATAATATCAATTAAACCATCATAATTCACATCAGCAACATCATTATAAAATCCTGATGGATTTAGCTCAACATAATACTGAGCAATCAATAATGCATCCACTATATCAACATTACCATCATGATTTACATCACCATTCTGATAAATTATCTCTATTACATTAATTATGACTATGTCTATAATACTATTTCCTAATTGATCATATACTATTATTTCAAACTCATAAATCCCTGCCACTAAGCCATCGATATTAATGGTTATTTCCTCACCATATCTCCATGTGCCACTATCAACCTCAACGTCATCTTTAGTAATGATATAGTATGCTGGATTTCCATCTGTAGCGATCCATGTGATTAAATTTCCCGTTTCACACTCATTATAAGAAATATCCTCAGGGGAATTTATACTTGGAGGACCTGGTGCAACAACAATAACATTAATAGAGTCAGGAAGAGAATATCCATCCCCATCATTTACAACAAGAGTATAAATGTATGTTCCTATAGATAAGTCATCAACATCAATTGTAATGGGAGTATTCGAACTCCATGCTCCACTATCGACTTCAACACCATCTTTAGTAATAATATAATCTGTAGGATTATTATCTTTAACATACCAATTAATATAGTTCCCAGTTTCACCTTCTTCATAGTAAATATCAGCAGGAGAAGGTTTACCTATAAATGGTTTTTGTGGTTGAGTAGGATCTTCAATAGTAGGAGGCCCAGGATCAGTATCATAAACTGCTACATAGACTATATCTGTAGCTTTTTCACCATCAATATCATATACAACAATAGTAAATGTGTGTTTAGTCGATGGTAAACCATTTAAATTAATGGTTATTTCTTGGCCTGATGTCCATGTTCCACTATCGAATTCAATAGGACCTAGACCATGTTCACGGGTAATAATATAGTAAGTGGGATTTGGATCTGTAGCGATCCAAGTAATTGAATGTCCTGTTTCTCCAAAATCAAAACTAATATCTTCAGGGGAAGTTATGCTTGGAGGTTGAGAAGCAACATTAACAATAACTATGTCATTAGCACTATTATATAATTGATCAAATACTATTATGGTATATTCATAAATACCGGCTATTAAACCATCAATATTAATGGTTATTTCCTCACCATATCTCCATGTGCCACTATCAACCTCAACGTCATCTTTAGTAATGATATAGTATGCTGGATTTCCATCTGTAGCAATCCAAGTAATTGAATATCCAGTTTCACACTCATTATAAGAAATATCTTCAGGAGAATTTATACTTGGAAGACTTGGTGCAACTACAATAACATTAACAGAATCAGTAGGAGAAAAGTCATCACCATCATATACAACAAGAGTATAAATATAAGTTCCTATAGATAATTCATCAATGTTAATTGTAATGGGTGTAGATGAACTCCATGTTCCATTATCGATTTCAACATCATCTTTAAGGATTATATAATCTGTGGGATTATCATCTGTAACGATCCAATTAATATAATTTCCAATTTCACCTTCTTCATAGTATATATCTGAAGGAGGATAAATCTTTGGTATATGTGGTTTTTGAGGTTGAGTTGGATCAGTTACAATAGGAGGACCAGTATAACGAACTTTTACATATACAGTATCTGTTGCACTTTCACCACTCATATCATATACTATTATGCTATATTCATAACCCCCTGCTCCTAAACCATCTAGACTAATGGTTATTTCCTGATCAGACATCCATGTTCCACCATCAATTTCCTTAATAATACCTAAGGAATTTTCCCTGGTAATGATATAGTAAGTTGGATCTACATCTGTAGCAATCCAAGTAATTGAATATCCTATTTCATTATCATCAAAAGCAAGATCTCCTGGAGAAGTTATAGTTGGTATTGTGGATGTATTAATTACATCAGTAAAATAAGGTATTTGTTGTTTATTTACATTAAAATAAATAAATTGAATTTGGAATAATAATGTTAATCCAAAAAAAATTAATAATATTAAAAAGTTATTTTTATGTTTCATAATTTCTTTAACTGGTTTTATAATTTAATTGGTTGAATTTTTATAAAGAAATAAATGAATTATGTGATATTAAATTATAGTCATTTATAAAATTATATGGGAAAAAATTGAATATATTTAATTATTAGTATAATATCAATCAAAACTCGCATTATAAGGATTTTTTTTACTTAATATTTTACAGAATATATAATAATTATTAATTTAATCAATACAATATATAAGTACAATTGAACTATATATGTAGATATTCTTATAGCAAATTTTTAAAATAATTTTTTCTTTTTATATGATTTTATAATAGTTAGATTCTCTTACTAATATATCTGACACTATCTAATATAAAATAAAAATTAAATTCTGAAGAATTGTTTTTAAAATCAACAATGAATGATTTTTTTAGTCAATTACTTAAAAGGTTCAAAAAAGCAAAGAAGATTGCTTTCATGGGAATAGGCGAGGAAAAATTACGAGATGATGCCGTTGGGCTATATATTATTGCAGAACTTCTGGAAGAATCTAATGATACATTTCTGTTTATTAATGCTGGAGTAGATCCATTATCACGAATTAATGATATAATTAATTTTAAACCTTCCCATTTAGTTATTTTGGATATATGTACCTTAAATAAGGAACCTGGTACTGTCGCGATCATTGAGCGTGAATCTATGGAATCTCTTATACCAATATCTACACATACTTTACCAATACATATAATAATAGACTATCTTTTAGAAAAACTTCCCGATCTAGATGTTTTTTTGTTAGGATTTGTACCTGAAAGCATAGAGGGATTTAATCATTTATCTCTGTATAAAGATGGTGAATTAACGTTTGAAGAATTGAATGAAAGTGAGGACCTCCCTTTTTTTCAATTTCAATTGACAAACACTTTAAAGAAAGTAGCAGATGAAATAATTTTCTTTATCAGAAGATTGATTAAGAAAATGTAAATTTTGTCAGTTAGAAAATATATTAAAATGAGATTTCTATTATTTTAAAAATATAATTCAAGATATTTTTTTTTAAATATTCAGGAAATCCAGTTAAAATAAAAATAAGAAAAAATAAAATAATAAAAATTATTAAAGAAAAATTTAATATCCGCCAGCTTGTGTAGCCATAACTGTTATAACATCTTTTTTAGGATGGATACCAATCTTCGCGAATGTTCTCGGGTCTTGGAAATGCCAAAAACCCTTTGAGATCGTCGGGAAGTACTTTACCCTTGAAAATAAACTGGATTGCGAGGATTGGATTGAGTTTATATTCTCTCTGTACGGATTTCTTGATTTCAGCTATTGATTGATTTGGATCTACTTCAATTTCCTTAATAGCTTGGTCGGGTGGAACACCCGTTAATCTAAATCTATATTGAGTCAATTCATACATCTCCTTTTATATAAACATATTTTATTTTGTTATACATTTATTAAACGAAGATATATATTAAAGTACTATTGTTGAATAATATGGACTCAAGTATAAATAAAAAATTAAGCATGATCTTATTAAGAGAACTGAATTTCTTAATCAATTCTGTGCTTTCTTATTTACTAAAGATGATTTTATTAAAGCAATAAAATTATGAAACTTATTATTTGTTATATTTAAGAAAGCTTTTACAATACATGGATTCTCAAATCTCTTAAGCCTAAACTAAATATAAATTAATATATAAAACTAAGAACTTATTTAACTATGAATTCTTAATAAAGAAAATTAATTAATATACAATATAAGTATATGATGTCTTTTTATTAAGCCTATTATCAATATTATATATTTATTTTAATTTTATTATATATATTAATAAAATTGGAGTTAGATTAAGATTTCTAATTTTATCCTTTATATAATAAAATTATAATAATAAGTTCGCCTAGCACAAAAAGGTTCGAAATAAAACATAATTACTGAACAATTGTTTAAGTTTAAGTATTAAGTTTTCGATATTATTATTATGAAACCTAATAATTTCTCTGAAGAATTTAAAGATAATATATCTCAAATTATAAGCAATATGGAATATGATAAACGTATTTTATTTATTCTCAAGAATTTAGGACCACAAAGATTTTCTGACTTAGAAAATAAATGTAATATGAGTAAATCTACGCTTTCTAAATATATTAAACTTAACTTACAAAAAAATAATATTGAAAAAAAAATACATGATAAATCACCATTTTATTTCATCACGGAAAAAGGTATTGAAAAATTAAATGAAGATTATGGAAGTACAGAAGAGGATCTATTCTATATTAATAAAATTAATAATGCAGTTTCAAAATCCTATGAACTCATTGCATTTTATAAAAAAATAGGTGTCGAGGAATCAATATTATTTCAAATTTTACGTAAAATATCAAAAATAGGCGATAAATTTTTTCAATTAGGGCAAAATCGAGAATTATTTTTAGCTTTTTTTTATATGTTTTTAAATTCTGTTCTAACTCGAGATTATAAATTTGAAATTAATGAGTTTTGCAAATATTACAATGTAAAAAGATTGAGAATAGATTATTATGTTGATACCATAATGTCCAGTAATTTTGGATTCTTTATGTTTACTCGTGATAAAGATGTATTCTTCTTTCATGAAGAGGATATATTGGGGACGACATCTTTAAGATTAATAAAAGATCACTTAATTCAAGAAATTATTCATATTAACTTTAAAGGCTATCGTAAAATTTATGATTTAGATAAATTAGCAGAAAATATAGCTCAAAGATTATTATATATGGATTTAATATGGAAGAGAATACGAGAACCTTTTGAAATGCTAATAGAGAAATTATTACTCAAGACAGCAATGAATATGGGGATTTCAAAAACTTTTTTAATGGATATGGTAGTTCAATCAGAAAAATTGTCCAAATCCAAAGAAGGGGTGAAATCATTAATCAATATTTTAAATGGTTCTGAAAGATATGAAGATTTAAATATAGTTTCATTACCTCAAATAGAGGAACGAAAGTTTGATGAGATTGTAGATAAAATTGAAGGTTTTTGTCCTAATTGTGGAAAAACTATATTAAAGCAAGATTTAACAAATATATGTACTAAATGTGATGAATCTTTTAAAGATAAAGAATTGGTAAAAAGTATCGATAAAGCAAATGAAATAAGTTTAATATATAAACAAAAAACTTTAGAGAAAGAAAAGTTGGTAATTTGTCCTAATCCTAATTGTGATTATCTCGTAAGCCTAACTTGGGATGAATGTCCTGGTTGTTTATTTAAATTGAAAAATCAAATGTAGGATTAGAACAATCCAAAGAGAGTTAATATTTTAATTAAATTTGTGTCTATAATTTATACTTCAATTTTTTATAAAAATAATAACATCAATCATGATTATTTAAGCTTTTATTCTTGATTAAATGAAGTGATAATTTTATTAATTCTGAAGGTTTTATATATAATAGGGATAGATTATGGTGATAAGGAAATTACAAATTTTAGAATAATCAATGAATCAAAGGATAGTTTAGAAATTCAAATAAATTATTCAATTTCTTCTGTATGTTTGCCATGTGCTCTATTATTATTGCCAATTGTTTTACTCATTCCATTTATTAGTTTAATAAATGCATATCCGGAAAGTGAGAAACTAGTGGTGATTACTATATGTTCAGTAATATATTCATTAACCATAATTATCTTTTTAATTGCTGCTATATTTATATATTCTAAAATTAATCTCATAATAGATAAGAAAACACGCATTTTACAGATAAACCATGATTTCAAAATTTTTAAAAAAAAAAAAGATGATATCCCCTTTGGATTGATTGATGATATTAATATAAAGGAACATACTTATTTAACAAGGGGATTTATGAGAGGAACTATATTTTATTTAAGTTTTTTTTTTTCCAATTACAAATCTGTTCGCATTTCTAAGTCTTTAATTTCCTCTGATCTTAGAGAGTTAAAAGAATTTCTAATTAGAAATATAGATTTTGAAAAAAAAGAAATGCAACTACCATAAAATCAATAATTATAACAATAATATTTACATTTCAAAAGAAACAATTAGCTTTTACTAATATTTATTTTTATTACTTTTTATCTGCGATAGTTAAGATCATAAAATAAAATTATTCAATATTATTATTTTTTTTATTTCATAAGTTATGATTTAATTATGTTTTGAATTTTCCTCACCCTATAATAAAAGAACCTTTCTAATATTTGATGATTATTTTCAGTATCTATAAAAACCATTTGATCAAAACTCCAAAGAGGATGTAATCCTTACCTAAAAATTATTAAAAATCTAATCATTTATATTTCTATATTTAAAATTCATTTACTGTGAATAATTAGAAGATAATTTTAAAGTAGAAATAAAACCTACTAATTAACTAAGTAATGCTCTTAATTATCGTATTGATTTCAAAACAAAAATGTTAAAAGTAAATTATTTATCAGATTACTGGAAATTTAAAAAGTTCATGGGTATTAATGGAGCAATGATCGCTGCTAGGACGCAAGCTAAGGCAATGAGGAATTATGTAAATGTTTTATTTAATAATTTTGGAAAGAAATATGACTTAATTCATTCTCATGGAAGTCTACCTTACTCATATTGGATTGTTAAAAGAGGAATTAAGGTAAAAATACCCATTATTATGTCTGTACATCAAACACATCATGACACAGATATCTCATTTTTGTTTTCAAAACAGATAATATACCTTATTAAATTATTTTTAAGAAGGTATTATGAACTTGGGGATATATTGATTTGCCCAACTGAGAATTTAAAAAGACTTGTAATTAACGATTATAAAATTAGGAAACCAATAAAAGTTATTTCCAATGGTGTGGATACAAAACAATTTAAAAAATCAAAAGAGAAAAGAAACAACTTTAGACAACGATACGGATTAAATAAACCAACTATAATATGTGTTGGAATGCCTATAAAAAGAAAGGGATTCTATGATTTTATAAATATATCGAATAAATTAATTGATTTCCAATTTTTATGGGTTGGAAAAAGAGGTTTCCCTATAGTCCAACAGAATCATAAAATTAACAGAAATAATTTATTAATGCCTGGATATATAAAAGATATTATTGAAGCATACTCTGGAAGTGATATCTTCTGTTTTCCTTCATATTATGAAGGAGAAGGCATAGCAATCCTTGAAGCAATGAGTTGTGGATTACCTGTAATAATTCGAGATTTACCTGTTTATAAAGGTAGATTTTTTGATGGAATGAATTGCCTTAAAGCTAGAGATAATATTGAATTTATCGAAAAAATTAATTATCTGATAAATAATCCAAATGAGAGTAAGAAAATAGCTCAAAATGGATTAAAAACAGTACAACAATTTGATATTAATGAAATCGCTAGAAAAATATATGAAATATATTTAAAATTTAACTCAAAATAATAATTTTTAGAAATTAAACTGAATTATATTTCTCAGCAATTTCTAAAAAGGCGTTAGTAAAATGTTTTATCTGATTCCATGTAAGATTATATGTATTAAATTTAATTTCTTTTGATATACCTGGTAAAAGTCCGATTATTCCTCTTTCTTTAAACTCATCTCGTAAGAAAAATCCTCTTCTTGAATGTGTTTTAGCAACTTCTTCAAAACATTTAGTTTCCACATTTGTTAGGGGATGAATCTTTGGTAATTTACCCAAAATTTTGATTCCATCTATTTTTTTTATCTTATCTATAACATAATTAACTTTTTTAGATTCTTCTTGAACATATTCATCTTGAGTTCTTTTTACTATCCTTGGAAAACTTGCCATTAATGTGATTAAAGGAGCACCATAAACAGGAGGACATCCCAATAGGGTACAAATTTTATTAGGAAATGATTTTGATGTTAAGTTTCCTTGAATTCTTGAATGAACCATAATATCATTATAAAAATTCTCCTTAAATCCTAAAATACCTATTGGGCCTGATGCTGCCATAGATTTATGTCCACTACATGCGATAAAATCAATATTTGAATCATTACAATTGATCGGGAGGATTCCACCAGAATAAGCAGCATTAAGAAGGAATGGAATTCCATATTTTTTACAAATCTCTCCGATTGGATTAGGATTATTATAATTTCCATATTTATAATCAACATGAGTAAGAACTACCAATAATGGATATATCCCTTTTTCTTTATAGACTTGATTTATTGTTTCCTCAAAATCAAAAGGATCTAGGTTAAATTCTGGATATCCTCCATTTGGGACTTCTCTCACTTCTAAATTATTTAATTCAATTGCTAAATAAGTTGTATAATGTGACAAACTGTCAACAACAACAACCTTTCTCTCAGGATATTTTCTAGAAAGAGATTCCATAACTATTCGTTTAGACTCTCTAGCAGCAGCGGTTGGCATTACATTATCTATATTTAGATATTTTGCCATATCACCTAGAAATTCTATAACAGGAGGATTCTCTATTTTATCTAATCTTCCTTTAAGACAATTATCGCATAAACTATACCCATCTCCGTATGAAATTAACGCTTTATACGCTTCAGGTGTTAATATACCTCCTCTTTGAATCGGATGTATGTTTATATATTCTTCATTGGCAGTTCTAGAAAAATTAGCATATTTTTCAACTAATCTATCATTAAATTCTAATCTATTCATAATATTTATTAAATTAAAGTGATCTAGTAGCTTAAATTATAATAATCTTTAAAATTTTCTCCTACAATAAATAAAAATTTAAATTAAAAATTCGATTATATTTAAAAATGTCAATAATAAAGCCTAAATATTTTTATAATTCCATTTTATAAGTAATATCTTTATTTAACCTTAATTTCATGAATTTCCGTCAAGAAAGGATTGAAAAAAGAGAAGAATTTAAAAATCTTACTTTAATAAAAGATTTTGAAAGGAATGTTTAAATATTTTAGAGTTTATTATATGATTATCAATCCAAATAATTATAAAAATAGGTTAAAATGGTAGAACAAAAGGAAATTTGGGTATTTAATACTTATAAACCAATTACGGAAATATTTGATTATATTGTTCAATTTATACAACAAGAAACTACTCTGAACATTATTTTAACAAAAAAACCATCTGGATTTATCAAAATATTAGATAAAGCACCAGGAAAATTCCGTAAAGTTGTATTAAGGATAAGACCAATAAGAGGAGCAATAAAATTAATCTGGATAGTAGTTACCAAACGAAGAGATCAAAATCTTACTTATTGTCTTGATGTATTTAATCAGATAAAACAAATGTTGATGAATGAGCTCGGAGATTCTACACAAACCACTAAATCCGTTGATGTAGCATCATTACAACCTGTAAATCAGGTGAATACAAATAATCCTCCAGAAAAAAGAGAATGTTCTATGTGTGCTTCCATAAATGAACCAGATGCAAAATTTTGTGCTAATTGTGGAACTAAATTTGAGTCATAATTAATAGTATTAAAATAATTAATAAACCAGTCTTATTCATTATAATTTTATTATTTTAGATTTTTTATATCAAATTAATATACAATCAGACTCAGTATCAAAGGAAGTAGATCTCTAAATCTAATTTAGCTATATTACGTTGTA
>CAZGJX010000104.1:0-13670 GCA_964525635.1 uncultured archaeon | reverse complement strand
TTTATTTCAGGAAAGGAGGGGATGTTTAACAATTATAGGACACTAAGTAAATTTGATTATATCAAATAATAAGTTATCCATGATGCTTAAAATCATAAATTGTATTTTTCTGATATTTTACGATATAAAAATATTTAATAAATTATAATTTTAACATCAATTTAATTTTATCATCAGTATATTCTAAAGTATTTTTAGCATTAATCTCTTTTAATTTTCCTTTTCCATTATAATAGTCAATAATAGGGGCTATGTTTTCTCTATAAACATCTAAACGCTTTTTTAAAGTATTTTCGGTATCATCGCTTCTCTGTTTAAATTCAATTTCAACTCCACATACATCACATATCCATTTATTTTCTTCGATTTGTTTTTTTGGAGGTATATTATATTTATTGTAAATTTTTTTACAACTAGAACATGTAAATCGACCAAGGATTCTTTTTTTAATTATATCATCATCAACAGATAATAAAAGTACTAAATCTACTTCTATGATTTTGGAGAGATATTTAGTTTGTTCAATATTTCGAGGATATCCATCTAAAATCCATGACTGATGTGTTAACTCATCTAATCTATTCTTTATCATATTATTAGTAATTTCATCTGGTACTAATTCGCCTTTATCTATAAATTCTTTAGCTTTTAAACCTAAAGGAGTTCCATTATTTAAATTTAACCTGAAAATATCTCCTGTACTTACATGAACAATATCAGGAATTACTTCTTTTATTTGAGAAGAAAAAGTTCCCTTTCCAGCAGCAGGAGGTCCTAATAAAATAATATGTTTAGCTTGAAGCATAATATTTATGAATTAATTCTAATATTAGAATTTTTAGAAAAGGAAAAATATAATTAGTATTTTCCATTATATTGAAATTGATTTATGAAATTGAATATTTGTGTTGCTATACAGGTTAAATCAGGAGTAATTGAAGAAATCGTTAAAATTATAAAAAAAGCATTAAATAAAGATGCAGATTTAATCGAATTAAGATTTGATTATATAGATAACATTCAAAACATTTCTCAAGGTTTTGCTGAACGTTTATTATCAACAATAAAACCAGACGCATTAGCAATTTTTACCTTAAGAGATGTTACTGAAGGAGGCAAAATTCAACTAGATGAAATTAGTAGATTAGAATTAATTAAAGAATTAATTAATGCTCAACCAGACTATTTAGATATAGAAATGTCTACGGTTGGACATATTTTAAAGGATATAATTACCTTAGCAACCCAAAAAAAAGTTAAGTTGATTTTTTCTTATCATGATTTTGATAAAACTCCTTCACTTAATAAGGCAATAGAAATTATTAACGATTTTAAAAATAAAATAAAGGATGAATTATCAATGAATTTTGATATTGTAAAAAGAAATATAATCAAACTTATTTTTACAGCTAATAATTTCGAAGATAATCTCGTTCCCTTAAATTTAATTAAAAAGGTATCCAAAGATGACCAAAATATAATCAGTTTTTCTATGGGTGAATCTGGAATGCTTTCACGTTTTTTATGTGTTAATGTAGGGTCTTTTCTAACCTTTGCATCTATTGAAGAAACAACAGCACCAGGACAAGTACATATTGAAAAGATGAGAGAGATTCATCGACTATTATTTTCTCAATAATTAATCTAATTATACTTTATTATATTTATTTTATTTAGAAATAAAAAAAAGGATTGAGAAATAGATTTTTTCTTTTAATATGTTTAGTTATTAAAAATAATCTTGATACTATGATTTCCTCCATCATCAAGTAAAGGGAATTTAAAGTCACTGGTCTCTTTATCATCAAAAAATATTTTAACTTTTGAATTTTTAATTCTGAAAAATCCTATAGGTTTAATAATTTTAACTGAATAAGTACACCTACCTGTATTTACTCTATATACAAGTTCACTTTCTTCTTCTCTTATTATCGGATTGATTATTATTTTTTTCTCAGAATATTCAATGCCTAGAGCTGAAATAAGAGATAAATAAAGCCATGTAGCAGTACCACTTAATAAAGGCCCTACATTTTCACCTGTTTCACTATTAATGTATTGAGTACATATACGAGGATTTCCCCTTAATACATATGGATTTTCTATTGTTTTATAAGGGAGTGTTAAATCTATCATCCAATATGCAATTTTTGTCATTTTTTGTGCTAATTCATTACTTTCTACTTCTTTTGCTGCTTTAAATAAAGCGGAAACGAAAAACATACATGCATGCTTAAATATACCACCATTTTCTCGATCTCCTGGAAAATAATGACTCGATGCAGCGCTTGATGATACTTTTTCAAGGGCAGTTGGAGAAATTATCTTTACACCAAAGGGAGTGGTTAAATTTTTTTCAATTGTATCTAACATAGTATTTATTTCCTGTTCTGTCGCAATATTGGCAAAAATAGACCAACTAAATGAATTTAAGAAGTAAGACCCTTCCTTGTGAGGATCTGCGGATAACCCATCTCCTTTTGCTCCAATATATGTATATTTCCCGTCAGGATATTTATTAAATAAGACACGAGCAAAAAAATCATCTTTCCAAGCATATTTTTGAATTCTTTCAGTAAGATCTGCGGAGGATTTTTTCCATTGTTCTGATTGCTTTTCTTTATCAAGATGATTAGCAAATTTAGAGGCAATATCCAGAGCTATTTTTAAAAGGAATGCATTCATAACACTTTCAGAATAATTACTTATAAATGGTTCATTAAGATTTCCACTTTTTTCTATTTGTTCATAATAAAGCTTTTCTTTGGTTGGACCATTAATAGCATCTTCATCAACTTTTAGGCAATCATTCCAATCAGCAAGATCTACTAATGGTAAACCATGTTTTCCGATGGAAATCTTTGAGGAGTATTTAATTATTGCCACTATTGTATCAAATATTGTTCTAACATTTACAGGATCACTCCCAGCTATTTCACATTCCTCAGTCAATAGAGAATAATCATTTGTTACTCCAATATATCTATCTAAAGCTTGAACAAACCATAAAGCATCATCTGAAAATTTTCCAGGTTCCTTTCCTACCCAATAAAAATTGTGATTAGCATACCCAAATTCATAAACATTACTTGCCCATGTTTTGAGCAATGTTTTCACCAAATCCTTTTTTGATATACTAATAATATTATACATCGAAGCAAAAAGATCCTGGATCTCTCTAAAACCTATTTCACGATAAGCTTTTTGTGTTTGAGAAAATGATCGTGAAAGAAATGTTTGATAAAGTATTTGAAAAGGTAGATTTCTATTAAAATACGTTTTAAAATCTTTATCATTTGATTCTATTTGAATATAATTATTGTATTTTTCCTGAAATAATATAATTTCATTTAATATATTATCACTAGATTTAGGATCATTAAATCTTGTAACTAACTTTACAATCTCTTCTCTATATGTTTTTTCATAATCATAATTCTTATTAAGAATTTTGGAGCTAATACCAGTTAAATTATCTACTGATATAATTGCATTTTCATTAAGTGAGAAGTTTATTCCCAAAGCAAAGAACCCTGGTCCCTTTTGTTGCATTTTGTTATTTAATTTTAAGATATTCTGAGGTACATTTAAATTACCCGTTCCAACAAAATCAGAATAATTAAAACAAAATTCATTTGGATATAGCTTATCATTCCCTTGGTGTAAAATCATTGAATGGAATCTATGATCAACTCGAAATTCTTCTGGATGATAATCCCATCCTATAGTCAACATACTTCCATCTTCACGCTGAAGAATTTGAGATTGCATAATTACATTTGAATAAATAACATCCTCAAATATCGCATGAATTGCAGCAGTTCCAAACATTCCAATATAAATTATTTTTAGATCTCTCTTATTTTCTGAGTTATTTTTAATCTTTATTTGTTGAACTTCTGTAGCTAATGGGAGATTATCTTCTTGAGGTAAAATGAAAATTACACGTTCTATTTCCAAACCACATTTTGTTTTGTAATATATTTTCGTATGGTTAATAGAATGAATGCATTTAGCTTCAAGAATGTTTTTATTCAATGGATCAGCTGAAAAGAAGATAATTTCTTCATTTTCTAATAAATAGAATTGTCGATTTGCAGGGAAACCATTTTCTTCAGGAAGCATATCCCATCGAGTAGCTAATACTTGGGATGCTGCATGTGAACGAAAACTTCCCCTCCCCAAATGATCAACAACAGATTTTGGTGTACTTTGTAATGGATAAGGATATTTCATGCGATTTCCCAGCAATAAATTTATATTATAATGTGGTCCGGGTGTAGGTGATGTAAGATCTATTATATGTTCTCCTTTTTCATTTAGATCCCCTCCCCAATGAATCACATTCTGATATAAAGATAATAATATCTCTTTTTGTTCATTTTTTAATTCTGATTCTTTGATATTACCATTCTGCTTTATAAAAAAGAAAACATTTTTCCCTTCATCTTTATATTTGATTAAATATGACTTATTAGAATCAAATAAATATCTAATTTCAGGAAAGCGATATAATTCATTTATGATAGGAACTTTTTTAGGGAGATTTTCAACAACTATTACGTTTTCAAATTTACTATCTAAAAAACTAGAGCAAATAACATCACTATTTTCAATATATTCTTTAAAATGTTCTTTTGCAACTATTTTTGGATTTATACTTGATTGTCTTGTCGTAATCCTCTTAATCATTAGTGTTAACCTGTTATAAAAAAAAAATTTTTTTTTTAACCTTTTCTTTAGATAATTTGATATTAAAAAAAAAATTATCTTAAAATTATCATATTAATATATTATTGAATTAGATCATATTTATTCAAAATTGTTTCAATATTTTTCCATCCATAAGAGACAACAATTTTTCTAAATGGACCCCAATTTTTTTCTTTTTCATTAATTATATTACCTCCAAGACGTTGATAAAAAAATCGATAGGGATTTTCCTTCAAAACCCACAGAAGCATTGAAGTAATTTCATTTTCTAAGAAATAATGAACAATTCTTTCAATTAGTTCAGTACCTATTCCATTTCTTTGATATTTTTGGAGAATGTATATCCCCCATAGTTCTCCTTTGTATTCTGGATGATTTTCTCTCTCCAATCCTCCAACAGCAAATCCTATTATTTGATTTGATTCTGATTCACAAACAAAGACTTTTGTAGTTTCTTCCAAATTTTCTAACCATTTTCTAAGTTCTATTGATTTTTCACAATAAGATAATCCTTCTAAAAATGATTGAGGAAATATGTTTTTATAAGCTGTTTTCCATGTTTCTACTTGAACTTTAGCAATTCCTTCAGCATCTAACATGCTAGCTTCGCGTATTATCATTAATATTGGTAATCTTATTAGTTTTATAAATTTTACATAAGGTTTGGATTTATTGGGAATTGTATAACCATGGAACTAATGATGTTTCATTTATGATTAGAAAAATATATCAATTATTCTGTAATATCATCAATTTTAATATTAAATACTTTTTATGTTAATATTCTCTTTTTTATTAATATAAGAGAGAATACTGATAATAGAAAATCCAAATAAGACTATGAAAATACCAATTTCATATCCATAAATCCCGGGAGTTGTTGGTGATGGTTTTTTAACTGTGATTTTAATTATTTCATAACAATAATTCTCATAGGGATCGTAAGCTCGGATTTCTATCCAATAATCGCCAATAGGAAGAGAATATGTATTGATTATGACACCATTCGCATCAATAGCAAAATTCACCGTATCATTTATCTCATAATGATCAATTCCAGAAGGATCAGAAGCATCCACATCATAATAAAAGTCTTGTTTATAGAATATTATCTGATTTGAAGATACTTCATCCCAGGTTGGACCTCTTGTATCATCAACAGTGATCTGAATCGTTGCTGTACAATTTTTATCATATGGATCATAAGCACGGACTTCAATCCAATATTCCCCTATTGGAAGAATATAGTTAGAACTTATTAGACCATTTCCGTTGATACCAAAATTCACTGTGTCATTTATCCAATAATGATCAATTCCAGAATAATCTGAAGCACTGATAACATAATTAAAAATAGTTCCATATTCATGAAACTGATTTGTAGGATTTTGATTCCAAGTTGGAATACCAATGGGATTTGAATAATTCGTTAAGATAATTTCAAAATCTAAGGTTATATTAGAAGATACTGTACCATTATAATGATAATAGGCTAAAAGTCCTGTGGATTTATTCCATTCTTCCTGCCTAGTATAATTCTCATTGCTTGCTGAATAACCGAAGGTTGTTTCATTATTAATAATCACTATCTCAGTATCGTTAAACATATAAAAGCCATGACCTTGGTACATTACTGCGACATCATCCCACGACCATCGCGCACCCTCAGGACAAATATCACGAATCCAAAATGGTCCTGGAATTGGTACTCCTTGAATAATTTCCGAATTACCATAAAAATAATTAAGATATCCATCAAAGACAGTATCTTCAGTAATAATTTCCTCAAAGTAAATAGGTACTACATCTGGAGTAAATTCTGGAAAGGCCCAGAAATAATTATAATCCCCCCTATAACTCCCATAAAAGCCGTCACCTGAAATCCAGATTTCAAAGCTATTAAGAAAAGGATTAAAATCCGATTCAAAAACTGGAATAGAAGTGATATTGACCACAAATTGGTCTCCTGAATTTAATTCTCTGTATATGGAACTACCATCTGTCAATTGCCATGAGTTAGAGTTATTAAAGTTTGCTGTGAGTACCTCATAATATTCCTTTATTTGATTTTCCATTCCAAAAGTAGGCCAAGGAGCCGGAGTAGAATCAGGATTAACCGTAGGATCTGAAAAATTATGTATGTATAGGCTAGTATTTCCCTGAAATCTATGTTGTAGCGCGTAATATGCTGGTTTTGGTTCAAAATTTCCATCAAAGATATGAGGAGCTATCCCGGAGGGGTATGGATGCCACCAAGGAGAATATTTATCTGTAAGACCAGTAGAAAATACAGTTATATTCTCTTCTCTTATTGCTATATCTATGAGTCTTTGATAAAATTCAGCTTGGAGTTGCAATCTCTCAGGATCTAGTCCTAAACCATCTTCATTAGCAATAGGATCAGCAATTTCTGAGAAATGAACTTCTAATCCAAGATCAAATATCCGTTGGAGATATTGTTCGAATAAATTCCAATCTAATCCCCATTCATCATTTCCCCAACCATACACTTCAAGTCCAATTGCATGAACTGGAATACTCTGATTCAATAAATTTTCGACATAATTACAAAATTCATCTAATTTAACCTCATCATAATAAAAAAATACTTCATTTATGCATAATTTAGCATCAGGATCCACCTCATTGGTTTTATTGAAAGCATAAGCAACATATTCTGGCCCGATTGTGCTGTACCAAAAAGAACTAGCCTCTCCCCAAAGATTTATTTCATTTGCAACAGTGATATAGTCTAATCGCCCCTTATACCGCCCAATAACTGTCTCTATATGATCTTCTAAAATTGCTAAAAGTTCTGAGCGATTAAAATTAGATACCAAATCATTAGGATCCCAATTTCCCGGATCTGTATCCGTTGTTAACCAATCTGCTGTGAGAAAACAATGTAATAGATCCCCTCGCCAAGATATTGTCATATTTTGAGCTTCAGCCATAGATATTAGACTATCACAAGCTTTAAATTGGTAACGGTCAGGTTCAGGATGAATATAATCCCAACAAGATTCCCCCTGAATACAGAAAGTATTATAATCATGATAAAGTGTTGATAATCCCTTCCAGTCCCATGTTTCCTAATGCCCCCATCCATTACCTATCTTGAGATTATATGTTTCAGCTAGCTCTTTAAGCCCTATTAATAGTTGAGATACTTTTAAATCAGATAAATCTTGGTCTTGGTTAAATTCATTTAATATATTACCTTGTTTTTTAAAAGTATTTAAACTGAATGGGGATAAACTTAATACGCAGAATAAAATTATTATTAGTTTGGATTTCTTCATTTTTATATTCACATATTCAATATATTAAATATTTATTTATCATATTTTTAGTTAATAATGGATAATTTTTTTTATAAATAGATCTGGTACAAAATTGAAATAATAAGTAAAAAAAAATTTTTTTTGTAACTTTATTTCAAAAAGCAATAACTTGGATAATATATATTTAAGGCTCCGTGGTATAATATATGGAATTTAAAAAAATCCCTATAATTTATCTATAAAATTCAACATTGAATTATACCATTTATCAAGTAGATTTCTAAACATTTCTTTAATTTCTACCAAATTTTTCGACCTATAGACAAATATATAACCTCTCTTATTATTATCATCTGACAAATTCTTTAATGCTATATAGTCTTTTAGGGACATTGACTCTCTGATAATAACATTGCGCTCTAATAATTCTCCTAATGCTCTTTGAAGGGAACTCCTATCCCTATTTATAATATTTGTCAGTTCAATAGTACTAACTTTATCATTTTTTAACAAATATGATAATACTTTAGACTCAATCTCATTTAATCCTAAAATACAATTAAACAAGTTAGATTTTTTAAATATATTTTTATCTTCTGCCATACTTTCTAATTGATTAGAGATACTTTTCAACAATTTCCACCCAATTTTCGGTTTTTAATATTTTAATAAATATAATGGAAAAAAATGAAAAATTAACTATTTTAATTTTTCAAGAATTTGCTTTAAATGTTGATAACTCGAAGCTCCAATGATTTTATGAACAATTTCATTATTCTTAATGAAAAGTAAGGTTGGTATACCTGTGATTCTAAAATTTTGTGATATTAGAGGATTTTCATCAACATTTATTTTTGCAAATATAAAATCCTGCGAATATTCTTGTTGAAGTTGTTTGAAAATGGGAGAAATAAATTTACAAGGTCCACACCATACTGCCCAAAAATCTATGATTATGATTTTATCAGGATAATCGTTTTTTAATTTATTTAGTTCATCAAAAGAATGAATATCAACAATAATTTTAGGCATTGGTTGAGCATTCATCAACATTTCTGCTTTTTTAAGGCGAATTTTTTCTAATTCATTATCAGACATTTTTATAAAAACTCCTTATTTTTTTATTTTAGGTTGTGTGGTATATGTACATTACTAACCATACTTTATTTAATTGAAATTAATATTTAAACTTCATTATTATAAAAAAAAACAATAAGAAGAGAAATATTATCATAAGATTATTTCTTTATATTTTATACGATATTTTCATATAAAACACAAATCATATGATTCTTGTTTTAATCTAGAATTTTGCTATACAAAATGATAATAATAATATCTTCTTATTTTTGATATAATAAAATGTATGATGTTATAGTTATTGGAGCAGGTGTTGGTGGTCTTGCATCTGCTTCAAGATTAGCTTCTAATGGAAAGCGAGTTCTTGTTTTAGAACGGATTTATTTTTTGGGAGGAAGTAGTTATATTTTCAAAAGAGGAGATTTTACATTCCCGATGGGTCCTTTATCCTTTTCTCATCCTGATTTAGTAAAGATTATGCTTAAAGAAGTGGGCGTGTCAGATGAGATTGAATTTACTAGAAATCACTTCCAATTCATTTCCCCTGAAATGGATATTATTTATTCACAAGATTGGGAAACTTTTAAAGAAGAATTAAAAAGGAGATACGTTGAAGAAAGTGAAGGTATTGAAGAATTTTTTTCTGAATTTAATCTAGTTTTGGAAGCAATCACAGATATAATTGATTGGCATCCTGATTTTGTTATTGGGAAAAAAAGAGTAGAAGCAAAGAAAAAATTAAGAATAAACGAAAAAAAATACAAGATTGTTGAAAAATATTATAAGACTTCTTCAAAAGTCTTACTTGATAAATATATTAAAAATAATTCTTTAAAAAGGCTCCTAGGTTCTCAAGGATCTTATGAGTCCGTTATGAATGTGGTCCATTTAGCCTTTTTATGGAATATAATGTCTATGCAAGGGATATGGTTTCCTTCCTGTGCCATTAATGGGATAAATGATTTACTTGCTAAGAATATTCTAAATCATGGGGGAGAAATAAAAAAAAAAACAGAAGTATCAAAAATTTTAATCGAAGATAATAAAGCTGTAGGTGTGAAAACTGTCAATGGAGTCATTTATAAAGCAAAATGGATAGTTGCCAATGCAGATTATAAACAAGTATTTCTACAGCTTGTCGATTCAAATTACCTTCCCGAAGATCATATAAAGAAAGTAAGAGATACGCCTTACACAGGTTCAGAACTCTGTGTATATCTTGGTATCGATCCACACAAAGTAGACTTAAACAAATTAAGAGCTGATCATCTTTTTTATCGCTCTAAAATTATACCAAATAGATCAGATCCCACTGATTTTGAAAATAAGGAAATAGAGATTTGTCTATGGACAAATAAATCTGGGAAATTTGCTCCTGAAGGATATAAGGCCCTCATACTCCGAGTGAATATGCCTTACCAATATTTTGAAAAATGGAGAGTAGGATATTTTAAAAGAAAGAATGATTATAAGGAGCATAAACAGATTTTAGTTAAAAAATTAATTGGTGTTGTAGAACAAATACTTCCAGGACTTTCAGCATCCATAGTCCAACTTGAAGCAGCAACTCCTCTGACGTATAGAGATTTTATTTGTCGTTTTAACGGATCTGTTGCGGGATGGACTCGGGATACAAAAAAGATCCAAATGACTTCAAAATTATTATCAGAAAAACCTATTGAACACTTATTACTTGTAGGGATATATTCTGTAGTCGAACCATTCTTAGGAGGGTATCCAGTATCCATGTATTCAGGATGCCTTGCAGCAGATTTAATTTTAGAAAATGATAATGATTCATGATACCAAAAATAACTTAAGATCATTAATCTGATACTTACATAAAAAATAATTAAATAGCATTTATTGATATAAATAATTTTTAAGAATGACTAAAAAAAAAAGAAAATTCTATTTTTATGATTTTATTTTACGATATTATCAATTGCTTGTTTTGCACTTGAATATCCTAATTCATTGGCTAATTGCTTAGCGAAATTCTTAGCTATTCTTCTTGCTGGCATAGAAATTATACTTTGATTACCATAGAAGTCTGGATGATATCTTCCAAGAATCTCTAAAGTTTTTTGTTTATTCCCAAGTTTTGATTGTATTAAAGAGGTTCTGTAAACGATTGTATCTGCCCAAATAGGAGCGGTGATTAGCTTTATAGCATCTAAACTCATATTATAATATTTTAGAGCTTCATCTAAATTATTTTGTTCTTCATAAAAAGCTGCTAATGTACTTGGTATACCTTGTGGTGTTGCTTCAGTTATCTTTCCTTCACTTACTTTCAAACTAATTTCTGTTGATTGTTTACATAAATCAAAGTCTTTACCCATACTTGCAAGCATAACTAAATTACCACATAATTTTTGAATAAATCTACTTGGTAATTCATCTAATGCTTTATCCTTCCATGTATTAACCCACTCAATAATGTATTTATATATATCCTTCTCACATGTATATCCAGGATATTCACCATTATCCCATTTGTTTCTATATTCTAGATTCTGTTTATTGGTGCCAGAATATTGGAATTTATTCACTATAGCAGATAAAATTGCAATATTAATTAAATTCTTAGTAATTCCTCCGAATTCTTCCGCTTTCTGAATTATTAATTGAAATCTGTTAAAAAAATTAGCAAAAACCTTTTCAATTAAAGACTTTTTCTTATCTTCACGTTGTTCTTCACGTGAAAGAATCTTCATTAGTTCTTGATATTCGTCAGTGTTTGGTATATTACTAAATAAAGATCCTGCCATAATCATTGTTGTTAAACTGAGAGCTTCACATTGATCTTCAAAAAGATCTTTATTTCCGATTTTAGCTGTTATATCAATTTGTTTATCCAGTAAAACATCAACATCTACATCTCTTCCCATTTGTTTATTTAACCAGTCCATCTGAATATTTCCTATATCTTCTTTAAATTTATCTTCACCAATTTCTCCTTTTAGAAATAATTCTTCAGAAATTCTCATTTCTTCTAATGCAGGTTTCCATAAGTTCTCCTCAGGTCGATGAAGAGCTACAATACGACTCCATATCTCCAACTCTGTTTTAGATTCCGGATTACCTTTCATTGAGAGGTCCATTATTTTCTTTTGATACTCAGCAGCAAGATCCATTGTTTCATTTATATCAAACCATTTACTAAATTGAGTAATATAAGTTAGAAATTGACTTATATACATTGTATTATCAGTAACTCCAGGATATCTATTTTCATTAATAGCTTTCATTATATAAGGATGATAATCTTTTTTAATGGAGTTCATTGAAGTCCTTAATTGAATTTCATAGATTTTTTGTTGATATTCTTGCATAGTTATTTCCTGTCTACTAAATTTTAGGTCAAGTTCCTGCATTTCTTTTGCAAAATCAAATGAGACACCTTCTGTATTTGATGTTATTTCTTTTGTAGCTTTCATAAAATCTTGAAATCTTTCACTAAATTGAGAACTTTCTGCCATAACTAAACCAATTTTATGAGAATCTGGAAGATCAGATATCCAATTATTAAGAAATTCAATTCGTTCTTGTTTCGCTTTATTAAAAACCTCATCAACATTTAGAAATTCTTTATTTAATCCTTCTAGATTAACCTTTGCTATAAGATTATTTTCTATAAAATCAATTAATGCATCTGGAAGTTCTCCTTCACAAAATTCAAATCTATCACGACAAGTTTTAAAAATTGAGTTGTAATCTGGACCATCTTTTTCATTTGGTTGTCTATTCCAAAGAATTTTCTTTACTATTAGTCCTGCATTTTCCCAAAATCGTTGATAATTGATATGATTATAATCCCATCCAGAGTAACCCATGTATAAACAAGGATATTTGGATAATAATTTTGTAAATAACCTTGCTTTAGGTTCAGAAAATCCTTTTGACATTTTATATGCTGAAGCAACAGCCACAATCGTACTTGGTCTATCAGTTGTGCCGTGAATCTTACATAAAATAAATTTGTTATGCTGTAATTCACCATTATCTATATTATTCTTTAAATATTCATCAAATTCGGAGTTCTCAACAAGTAATTCATAATCGACACCTTCTTTACGCAGTGCCTGTTCTAAATATATATCAAAATTTGTAGTTATACAACCCTTCAATATATTTGCTTTTGCTAATTTCGCCAATATTAGATGAATATTATTTGGATTTGCTACATTGAGAGCTTCAAAAACGCTAAAAAATCTCGATTCTAATATACTTGAAAAATTCTCAAATACCTCTTCTGGTTGTCTATTAGATGCTTTTACTTTGAAATCATCAGGAATGCCCCAATCATCAGGTAAGTGTCCAAAGAATGATGTTAATATTTCTTCTGTTAAGGTCCATCATGAAGGTGCACAACTCGGAGGAGGAATCGATATTCCTGCTCCGCAAAAAGCAAACAATCCTCCTTGAATAACCTCTTTTAAAGCTTCTCCTAAAGGTTTATGAGTCCCATTAGGATTTAATTCTTTTATTTGATTAAAATTATCCATTGATTTCTATCTCTCTATAATATTTATTAACTTAAGTTATGTAAATTTTAAAAATCACTTTTTTAAATAGTTTCTTATTTTA
>CAZGJX010000103.1:0-13779 GCA_964525635.1 uncultured archaeon | reverse complement strand
AATATTATTTGCTTTTAATATTTCTGAGGAATATAATACTGGTGGAAGAGATTCATTAATTGCAGCTAGTCTTTTGGAACATAATATTAAAAATATTTACTCTCATGACAAAGATTTTGATAAAATTAAACTTCTAAATAGGATTGATCCCATTAATAATCATTAATAATGGAATAGATTCTTCCAATAAGTGGAATTGAAGTGTCTCTATTTGAATTTTAACATTGTTTTAATTTATTTTCCATGGAAAATGAAAATATTTTAATGGAAAATGGATGCAAAATAACTGTATAAGGATAAAAAGGTTTTTAAAAGAATAATTGGTTATAAAGTATAATACAGGTAGAAATCAGATCAATAAGTTCTATAAAGATAAAATATAATCAAGTAAATATTTTTATTGATATATTAAAATTAGGCAAGTCAATATATATTAGAAACTTTAATATATCTAAACTATTATTTAAAACATAAAATAATAAATACTTGAAATGATATTTAATTTGATTAAGAATAATGTAATATAATCTATAATCTCCATGATTTAATAATAAAAAAAATATCAGAGATTTAATTATATTAGACTAATATACTATTTATTTTTCTCTAAAAAAGTTTTTACTCTTGTATTGTAATCTTCAGGAAAATATAAGTTAGTATGGTGCCCACCTTTTCCTTTTTGGAACACATGAACAATAGCTTCTTTATAATATGATTTCATAAGAGGTACTTGATAAACCAATCGATCATCTTCTGAAGCTAAAATTAAGATTTTACCATTCCATTTCTTCATAATGAGAGGATCTAATTCATATTTTTTAAAATCAAGAATTCCTTGAAATCTTGATAAGAATAATTTTTTAGAGAGATAGTCTTCTCCTAATTCAGCAAAATATTGTGAATTAGCGATAGTCCATTTTGAAGTGATGGTAGAATCTTTTTTTATTGCTATTTTTTTAGCAAATCTCCTAATTAATGAATAAGGAAGTATTTTATATATACAATACATAAAAAGGAATTTTTTTTGCCGCCAATTTTGAGGTATTCCTGTATGTGATAATATGACTTTGTCCAACATTTTTGGATAATGATGAAGAAAAACTTGGGCTATTATTCCTCCAAAAGAAATACCTAAGAAAGAAATCGGAGATTTATTTTTATTTTCTAAAATAATTAATTCTTTGAGAGATTCAACAATATCTTTCAAATTATTTAATCCTTCAGGAATTGTTGGGGCGATAATATTATATTTTTTTTCAAATAGTGGAATTTGATGGAAGAAAAAGTATGAATTAGAAAAACCACCATGTAATAACACTAAAAGAGGTCCATTAGTTCCAGAATCTACATATAGCCATTTTTTATCTTTAATTTCTAATTCTTTGCATGGATAATTTTGTTTAAAAGAAATTAAGAAGTTCTTATGGTTTTTTTCTATATCTATCGATTTCATGAATATTTATTCTATCTTATTTAAAATAATTTATTCTTAATATTATAAAAGAATTATCATTAAAAAAGTAGCCTTATATATAGATAAAAGTCATTTTCAAGGAATAAAAGATATTTTAACAAAACGATGGTACAAAACAGAATTTTTGTGTGATTTTTATTAATAAAAACTTTCTATCCTTTCACTAAGTATATAATAGATTAATATTAGTTAGTAATAACTAAAAAAATCCTTTCATTAATTGAAAATCATGATAAAAATTTAAATACATCAAGGGAAAATAATAAACATTATTTTTTTTTTTTTAAAAAAAGTGAATTAACTATTATACAATATCAAAACTTATAAATTCGAAAATAGATAAAATGGATAGTTTTTTATATCGAATTTTATCAAAATGATTATTATATAATATCTAAAAAAAAATAGTATAATTAGAAAAAATTTTGACTCTAAAATTAAATATCTTAAGTTAAATTCAGCATATAATCAAATTATTCAAACCTCAATCAATGATATGGAATATTCGAAGGATAAAATTTAAATATTTATTTAATTTCTTGAGTTTATAAGTTATCACTCATTCAAAACTTTTTTGTTCTGTAACTATAAAAGATGGGATTCTCTAAAGGTGTAATAAAAAAGTTAGTGACCATACAATATTTATATCAAATATATTCTTCAAGCCTTAAGAAATTAGACAAATTTAGAGCTTCTTTCGAGACTTCTACCATTTTTTTAATATTCTTTGTCGCGCCCTCATACTTTATTATTGCTAACTCGATTTCTGAGAGCAATTCTATGATCTTAGGAAGGCTCATGTTTTTATATTTACGTTGGATCTCTCGCGTTAAGAGGGTAAGGAGTAATAGCCCCAGAATACACGTGAAGGCATGACCTCGAATGCTATTGTCCGAATGGCAGTATTGGGGTCGAATTGAGAGTGTTGTAGGTGATTTAATATAGGAAAACACACGTTCTATTGTGAATTGTTGCCTGAATAACCAAATCACTTCAAGAGATCTCATTGTCGGGTGGTTAGTGAGAATGAAAGTCTTGCCGAGCGTATCTAAATGAGTTTCTAATGCCTCGTTATCAATTCCAATAGAATAATTAACTCTTCCGTAATCTCCCGAGATTGAGTATTTAATCCAATTGAAATATGCATCGTTTTTAATGATATCCCGAATTTTTTTCTCAACATTTTCCGGCTCTCTCCATTTTTTCGTATTTAACCTCTCTTTAAACCACTCTTCCACTTCTGAGAGCCGTTTTTCGAGCTTTTTCTTGAGGTTGTTTTCTTGCCATTCTCTCTGATTGGGATTGTAAACTGCAAAAAGTCTATGATTTTTTCCGTATTTTTCATGTTTAAATTCAAGCACACCTACTTTCTTTCCATTAGGAAGCATTTCAAGAGCAAATTTACTCGCAGGCAACATAAGAAGGTCTTTTCGTGTGCTGGGACGGATTGAACAAATAAAATGAATGCCCGAATCATTAATTTGATCAAATGCATTGGGAGAGATATTTCCCTTATCAAATATCAAGCATAATTCTTCATTACTTGCCCCAATGCGTTTAAGTCGCTTAAAAATACGCTTTAATTCGTCATTAAAAAGCGGGGCATTCTGAACGTTCCCTGGATATACTTCGTGCATCACGGGAAGTCCGCCATCTTGAGTGCAAAAAAGAGTTAATCCAATGAGATTGAGTGTGAATCGCCCGTCCTTGGAGTGTCCGTGATTAGGAAGTTCCATGTCTAATTTAGGATTGATGTAAGTAAAAAAATTGGTAGGATCGTAGAACAAAGCCTTCATTTCCACGTCAAATTTCGTAAGAAGTTTCTTATGAATGCAAACTTCAATCTTATCAATAATTTCAGGAGTTAAATATTTAAAATGGTTTGTGTAAGACATTGAATCTAAATAAGTTTCGATCGGGGGGAATTCCTCGAAAAGCACGGTGTTTTCAAACCACTTGCGGATCTTTACTTTGGAAGTTGGTTTCACGCAACGATTTAAAGCTGCCAGCACGATATAATGTCCCAATGATAATCCTTGAGCTCGTTTATTTGAGCAATCATTGATTATTTTGATGAGATCGAGTCTTTTTACGAGTTGCATTAGAGCAAGTGGGAGTCCAAAATCAAGAGTCGTAATGGTATATTCTGGTCTTGTCAAGGGTTCAAAGTATTCTTTTATCCTATCTTCAGGACCGAGATATTTTTGCCATAATCTTTTAGATTTTCCATTGATCCAGGCTCGTTCCTCGAGATAAAGATAAGTATTCCCTTTTACAACCTTTTTTACTAAAAATACCATTATGCACATATTGGTGCACAATAGTATTTAAATCTATCGGAATGAAGCTCTTTCACTTGAATAAAGTATTGGTTCACCAGATAATGGTTGGTGACCATGATTGCATAATAGACTGTATCGTCATCTAAGAGAAGAAAAAGAAGAAAAATAAGTATAGGTTGACAATAGTATTGGAAAGATCAAGAATAGTAGTATAGAAGATTTGTCGGAAATTAATGGATAATATATTTAAAAAAAAAATTTAAAAAATTAATAACTTATAAACTCAAGAATTTAGAAATAACTAATAGTTGATAATTAAACCTATTAATAACAATATTTTAAATAGAAAAAAGGTTAGAAATTATGCCAAAAATTAATAAAAGAATCCTAGGTCAATCAGATATTAAAGTAAGTGCAATGGGTTTAGGTTATTGGCCAATTGGAGGACCATTTATTTTTCAAGGAAGAGAAAGTAGTTATGGTTAAGTAAATGATAAAGAATCAATTAAAGCAATCGAGCGTGCTATAGATTTAGGAATTAATTTTTTTGATACTGCGGATGTCTATGGTGCAGGTCATAGTGAAGAAGTTCTTGGTAAAGCTCTTGAAGAGTATAGAGATCATATTATTATTGCAACTAAATTTGGATATACATTTGATATGGAAACTAAGATAGCAAGTGGGAATGTAAATATTAGTCTAAATTATATTAAAAAGGCATGTGAATCATCTTTACAACGGTTAAATACAGATTATATTGATCTATATTGGCTACATGCTTGGTCAGTTTCAAAAGAAGATTTAATTCCTATTAGAGATACCCTAGAAGGATTAATTGATGAAGGATTAATAAGATCATATGGTTGGAGCACTGATCTTTATGATTTATCTGAATATTTTGTAAAAAATTCAAATTCTGTAGCAATTGAACATGAATCAAATGTTCTTCATAATATGAATGAAATAATTGAACTATGTGAAAAAAAAAATCTAGCGAGTATTAATCGATCACCATTAGCAATGGGACTTCTTTCAGATAAATATTTTGCAAATTCAGTGATTCCAGAGAATGATAATAGAAGCAAAAAAAATGCACCTGATTATTATAATTATTTCAAGGACGGAAAGCCTAATCCAGATTGGCTAGAAAAAAGGGAAAAAATTAGAGAAATACTTAGAAGTGAAGGACGTTCAATGGTACAAGGAGCTTTAGCTTGGATATGGGCAGGAAGTGAAAATACAATTCCCATACCTGGATTTAAATCAGAAAAACAAGTTGAAGAAAATATTTTAGCAATGGAATTTGAACCTTTAACTACCAATCAAATGAAAGAGATCGATGAAATACTTGGAGAAAGAAACTTTATATATACTACTAATGAATAATCATTCAATCTCAATTAATATAAGATCTCTGTAAAAATTTATTCTAATTATAGTATTCTTTTTTATATTTATATAATCGATAATATTTTTAAAATAATAATATCGATTAATTTTCCATTATATCCCTACTTGTATTAATATTTCAGATATTCTTGAATTCTTTACATTACTTTTCAAAAAAGAACAATAAAAAAAGTAATTATTTAATATAATATTTTATAGATTAATTCGGAAATTAGAAAATCGTTAATATAAATAAATAGTTTACTATTATTGTTCATCTATCCTTCTTTAATCATTTCTAAGTTTAAATTTTCAATCAAATTTTAATTATTCATATTAATCACAATGATTTCTTATTGAACCATTCATTATTGATTTCTCAGGTGCTAAGATTGAAGGATATAATATAAATTTATTAGATATCTCAACTATAAGATTATAATTTATTTGGTAAATTTGAATAATAATTAGAGTAATAATAAAGCAAAAAATTATTGAGTTTTTATAATATTATCTATGTAAAAAGTATTTTTCATAGAAAAGGAGATTTTTTTAATGGAAATTGGATACAAAATAACTGTTTTTCAAAAGAAAGGACTATAATCAATTTTTTTAATATAAGCTTATTTATATATGATTTCTATTAAATGGTATTTTTAAAATTGGTAAAATATATTAGAGAAATTATAGAAATCTCAATCATTAATTACAATATCATAGTTGTGAAGAATTAAAACCTCTAATATGTACTCTAGCTTTTCAGAGATTCATAATGGAGTCGGGGGGAATCGAGCGGAAAGTATATACCACGAATATACACTATGTTATTTTTTTACCTTCAGGGTAAAAAAATCCTTTTCTTCCTCAACTAAGCCGACAGAATCAATAATCACAGTCATACCTCAATTATTGGAAGAAATTATTTAATATCTCATAAAAAAAACATCTCTAAATTGTTTTTTTAATTTTTCCATATTATTATTCAAATAGATATAAATTTATTTATATTAGAGTTTCAGGTATGAAAATTTACTATTATTTTATCATAATTTACAATTTTAATCGTGAAATAACTGTTTTGCAAAACGCGCTTTTATAGACTATGGGCTCTATTCTAATAGGATCTGAGGAGATCACGATAAATAAGGGGCTTTTTCAATAATATAATGGATTGTTCAAAGCATAATTAATCAATATGTCCATGAATGATTCCAATTTGTAAGATTTATAAAAAATTTATTTTTAAAAATAACATTTTACACTAAAAAGAGGATTAATAACTATATCTATAAAAGAAATATATTTATTTTAAAAATCTCCCCACATATATTCTCATTTAAAAAATAAATACAGATGGGATAAGAAGAGGGAGTTTTTATATAACATGGAACAAATTCTATACCTTAAATTTAGAGAAAATATCTTATTAAAAGAAAAATAAAGAATATACTTGAATCTAAGTTTAATTAAATTACCTCCTTCAAATTTAATAAATGGAACCTAAATAATTAATTAATCGAGAAATATGCATTGTGAAAGCAAGTATAAAGAAGATTAAAATCAGGAGAACTATTAATTTTCTGTATTGTATTTCTAAATCTTTTATCCATAAAAAAAGACATCCAATTAATGTAATGATGGAAAATAAAAATTCAAATATTAATATAATCCATCCCCATGTGACTCCAATTACCTGAATTATAGTTCCTGGATCACCTATGATGAAAAGTTGGATTGCTCGAAAAAGGAATATTATTGGTGGAATAGTTATAATTAACCATTTTAAACGAGACCATCGTAACAATTTTTTATAACTAAAGGTTTTATTTTTATTGTCTTTAGTTTGATTTAAGTCGTTCATTATAATCATTTTTTTTTTATTTAAAATTTTAAAAAGAAAATATTTGAACAAGACCTGTTGATGTATGAGACAATCCACTATAAATAATACTTTTTGTTTTATATGCACTCCATCCCCAACAAACACCATAAATTAATGCCCCAATACATAATGTCACCATGAAGTTTATAGAAAGAGTTCCAGGGGCAATATGCCATAAAGAAAACCATATAGTAGGCCAAAGATATCCCAAAATGATCTTTTTTTCAAATAATTTAGCATACAAACCTCTCCATAATATTTCTTCAAAAAAACCATTTCCAAATGAATAGATTATAATAATAAAAATCTCCATAAGGGATTTCTCCTTGTTGTCCAATATGAATATCATTCCTATAATCGTTATAAGAAAAGGAATAATATTTAAACTTAAAGTTGAAATTGTTTGTTTTTTCCTCTGAAATATTGATTTAAAATCATCCTTTCCTAGTAACAAAAATGGAATTATTAGACAATAAATAGGCCAATATATCCAAAACCCTACATACCATGCTATTTCTCTATCAAAAAGAATCGCTTTATTAAAAATAAAACTTAATCCATGGAAAACTCCAAGCATCGTAGTGAGAATAATTAATGGTAAGATAATTGCTATTTTTTGTTTTTTTTCCATAATATTTTTCATTTAATTTAAGTAATATTTTATAGAAATTTCATTAAAGATACCTAATTATCCAATGAAAATAAATTCATCCTAAAAGAGAATATCATATCCTCTAAAGGAATGTTCCATCTTTTATTTTTCAATTAAAATATTCTATTAAATATATTATTTTGAAAAACTTTTTTTTCCATGGAAAAATTGAATAATTTAATGGAAAATGGGTGCAAAATAACTGTTTTGCAAAACTCGTTCTTATAATCAATATAACTCACATCATTAATTATTGCTTAGTGTCCTATAATTCTTATATACCTCCATATTACTTTCTTTTTTAATACCATTTCTCCTCTCATATTATGGTGATAATATGATAGAACCTCAACTCTTACAAGAAAGAGAATCCCAACAAAAAGAGGAGAAAATGCAATATAAAACGCGAATGGAAGAAAAATCAAAAGAATTAGTATGTCCAAATGAACCTTGTGAATCCTATGGAATCATCGGGAAAGACAACATCTTCTTTAGACGTAAATATGGAATAAAATCATCTCAAAATCTTTTTGTATGTAAAACATGTAAAAAAAGCCTTTTCTGAACGAAAAGAAACTCCCTTTTTTGGATTTCATTTATCTGAAGAAAAAAAAAAGAATTAAAAATATAAATATCCTATTCTATCTCTTATTTTACAATTTTAATTCAATGAAATAAACTTTTTTATGTTTAATTTCTTCTAGTGTAATTTAACTTTATCTCTCTTCCAAACTAATAAAGACGAAATTCCTATAATCAATGGTATCAAAAAATAAAAACTAAATGAAATCGATCCTTTTGATTCTATGTTAAACTGAGTACTGTGAATCACTATTCCACTACTAATTATATCTCCTTTTTCTAAAATTCCATTATCATTAAATGTCATCTTTAAATCTTGAGAATCATCAAAATAATGCATTATCAATGTTTTTCCCTCTATATCGAAATGAGTTAACCAAACTTTAGCAGTGCTAGTAGTATTTATATATAATCCAATCATTGTGAGATTAATGGGAATGGGAATCGTTAATATCATAATTCTTCCTCGTGTGAGGGTCATTTCTAATTGTCTTTCAAATTCTACGAATTTTCTTGAATAATTATAAGTTAATATTGCCTTATTGATACATTCAGTCTCCCATTGACCTGTTACATTATATACACTAATAGAAGCATTAAGAACAAGATTATTGTTCATCTTATTTATGTGAGTGACATTAAGACTTATTAATTCTTCAGGTAAAATAGGTGAAATAGGATGGGTTATTTTCCAAAGTAATTTATCATCAGAATTCACACCAACTTCTGAATTTTCAATCTTTTCTGCTATCACAGGTTGAAAAATCAATGAACTAGGTACTAAAATTAGCAATATCAAAGCAAATATTTTTATCTTCCGCATATATTTTACTTCTCTTTTTTAATATTACATTAAACAAAAAACTAAATAGGTACATAAAATAATTTGAACTCGATATAAAAGTTTGAGGTTTAGTTTCCGAATTTTTCTTTATTTCATAGCCTTTTCATGAATATAGATCATGAAACGACTCAATTTGAAATTTTATGTATTTAATGTGAGATTGGAATCAATTATTGCATCTATCTATAAATATTGATATTTAGACTATAGATATATTGTCCATAAAGTTAAAGAGAAAATTCTATGAATTGTTGGGAATATAAAAAATGTGGAAGAGAATCAGGTGGTTCAAAAGTTTTTGAATTAGGAATTTGTCCTGCTTCTATTGATATGTCATGTGATGGGGTGAATCATGGAAGAAATGGAGGTAGAATCTGCTGGGCAATAGCTGGAACATATTGTGGAGGAGAAAAACAAGGTACATATGCAAAGAAAGCTTTAACATGTATTGCTTGTGATTTTTATAAATTAATAAGTAATGAAGAAGGAAGATCTTTTAAATTACTTAAACCTGGTCAAGATTATGCGTCTTGGAAGAAAACTCTTGAAAGAGCTACTTCTTAACTTTTTTTATCTTCATTTTTATTTTTCACTTTATAAAAATGTCATGAATAAAGATCGTGAAATATGTGATATTTAATTTAATCTGATAAAAGATCAAAAAAAGAATACTAAAGGATAAGATCTTTATCTGGAGCTATTCTATTATAAATTATAGAAAAAGTTTACTATGTGAATTCATATATATATACATAATAATTATATTATTTGAAATTTAAGCTTTAATTTTAGATGATAATTAAATTATGAACTTTCCTTAATGTCCTATAATTGTTAAGTTTCACCTCCTCTCTTAGAATATTTCTTATAAAAATATAATTCCCGAAAGGTCCAGATGTGATCCGTAATCCCAGCACTCATAAATGGTGTCTGTTTTTTCCATTTCTCAGAAAACATGCTATTTTTTATCCGTAAGGAGTGATGGGAACGAATGAAATGGTAATACCCAAAAAAAAAAGATGTAATTGGGACGAAAATAATTCTTTTTTCTTAGAAAATTGTAAGGTCTTACGTTGAAAGCTACCATTCTGTTGCCGAATTGTAAGGTTATTTCGCTCAAGAAACGTAGTATTAACAGAATTACTCACAGGAGAGTCTAAAAGAAGTCCTTTTACCTGAGTTGCGGTACCAAAAATACAATGAGTATCAACTTTTTTTACTCTACCCCGCTCCCGATGTTTATGAACTTGGGCATATACAAGTGACGGAGGGATCTCCTTGATGGGTTTTTTTGGACGTCCTCGCTTTCCAGTGTTCGGAAAGTATTATTAAACCTTTATCTAATGAATTAGTGATATTTAGATTAAGAAAAAATCTTTTTCCATGGAAAAAATGATAATCTTAATGGAAAATCAAAGTAAAATTGGGCTATTACTTTATTATTACTATCAATTTTAGTCGTAAAATAACTGTTTTGCTAAATGCGATTTCCTAAGCAATATCCTTTCTCATATTAAATTATAAGAAGTTTAAAACATAATAGATATAATTATTAATATAATCATATTTTTGCATTATAGATATAAATGATATAAAGTCAAATGATTCTTAATTTCAAGATATATTTTTAAGATCCTTGAATATAATTATTCTTAAAATACATACGATATTTGAGTGGATGTTCATTATATTATTCAAAAATGAGTTTTAAGAATAATAGAAAAATCTGTATTATTCTAAATTGACAAAAAACAACATATACTTAATTATTAATATTAGTATTGTTTATTTTTCTATAGATAAATTAGAGAAAATAATCATGACATCAAAAACAATAGATATTGATGAAGATACTTACAAAAGATTATTAAAGAAAAAAAAAAAAGATGAAACTATATCTGATTTAATAGATAAATTATTAGGTTACGAGGAAAAAGAAAAGAGTAATTTAAGACCGTTTTTTGGACGTTGGAAAGATTTACCTAAGGATTATGTTGAAATAATGGGAGTTGCTCATAAAGAACTTCGTAATGATATAAGCAAGAGATTTCATTAAAATGATTTTTATTGATACAAATATTGCAATAGAGATTTTAAATGGTAATAATACTTTAGATGATTTAATTACCAAATTAAGTTCTGATAAAATTGGGATAACATCTCCTTCAATTGTTGAATTATATTATGGGCTTTATAAACTTAAATATATAAAAAAGGAACTTTCAAAAAGTAAATTTAACGAGTTATCATTTGATTTGGAGCAGTTGATTAAGGAATTAAATTGTTTTTCTCTTGATTTGAAAAGTGCTATTTTAGGGGCTAAATTATATATGAAATTAAGAGGAAAAGGACAAGAAATAGATATTTTTGACTGTCTTATTGCAGCAATTATCATTTCTAATGATTATAAAAAGCTAGTTACCAACAATCAAAAACATTTCAAAAGATTTGAAGAACTTGAATTGATATCTTTTTGATTAGATTTTTAAAAATAAAGACTAATTAATTAGAAATATTGATATCTTTTTTTATATGATTATATTAAGAAATTATTTTCCATGGAAAAAAGGATAATTTTAATGGAAAATGGGTGCAAAATAACTGTTTTGCAAAACTCGATTTTATAAGTGATATCCACACTTTTATTAAATTTTAAGAAGATTAAAATTATAAAAAAAGAAATTGTTAACATTCTTTAATTCTTACATTAATATATAAAAATATAAGGTCATTTGATTTATAATTTCGAGATATAATCGAAGGAAAATAAAATTTAATTAATTTATTTTAAATATTATAAGAGGGATTTAATAACGTCTATAAGAAACTTCAAGAGTACTATGTTTCAGAAGAAATGAAAAATTATATTAATAAAAAAAAAATATATTCAGATCAACCTATTATTCATATATTTGCAGATTATAATAAATCTTGGTGCTGTGGACTTCCTTGTTATTTTTCAATATCCTTGATATTTCTATGTAGTATTATTTATAATTTCCCTTTTCTCCCATGAAATAAAGGAAAATTTAAATACGATTCTGAATGATAATGTCATAGTAATTTCATATAGTAGTTATATGAAATAATCTATACTTTTTTTATATTCAAGAGTAAATATTTCTGTAAAAAAGGTAAATAAAATGTTGAAAATTATAAATAATAGATTTAAAAGACTAACACTTTTTATAGTTTTATTCTGGGGATTAATATTTAGTGCTACTTTACCATTTATCAATATACCGAATAATTATAATTCAATTGAAACGGAACTTAAATATGGAGCTGAAAAAATTGTTGATAAATACGGTAGATTACAAGTTTACGGTTCTAATGTATGCTCAGAAACTGGAGAGCAAATTTCTCTTGGTGGAATGAGCTTTTTCTGGAGTCAGTGGGCACCAGATTATTATACCGCCGATGTTATTGATTATTTAGTCGATATCATGAAGGTTTCAGTCGTTAGAGCCGCATATGGAGTGGTGGAAGATGTAGGTCCATCAGATACAGTAGAAGAAATAGAAACTGTTGTTGAAGCAGCAATAGATCGAGGTATCTATGTAATTATTGATTTTCATGGTGAAGGAAATCTCCTTCCATACGAGAATTATGCGAGATCATTTTTCGGAGATATGGCCCAAAAATATGGTAATACACCAAATGTTATATATGAATTATATAATGAGCCAACGTCACAATCAACTACGGAAATTCAACGATTTTGTCAAAATGTTGCTAATGAAATTAGACGATATGATCCTGACAACTTAATTTTATGTGGATCACACGAATGGTCACAACATCCTGAATCTTATACAATAACAGACTCTAATGCAGCATACACTTTCCATGGGTACCCCGATACCTATGGAGGTCATTTACAGAATTTTTATAATAATGTTGGGGCGGCTATGGATGCAGGTAGTGCAGTATGGGTAACAGAATTTGGAGGAAATGGCGATCAAACTACAAGCACCAATGAAATGATAAATGCATGTCAAGACATGGGTATTAGTATGTGTGCATGGTCAGTACATCATAAAGATGAGGTTTGGTCAATATTTGCACCTAATGTGTTTATGGGGCCATTAACTTCTTGGGGAAATTATTTGAAAGGCAAATTTGAAAATTGGCCTGGAGGAAAAACATACGATTATTATTTACTTACATCAACAATTGGGGGAGGTAGCGTAACACGTTCAGGTGGCTATCAAAGTGGAGAAATTGCAACTATACAAGCAACGGCTGATAAATATTGGACATTTGATCATTGGGAAGGTGATATCAGCGGGAGTGCAAATCCTACGACTATTACAATGAATTCTGATAAATCTATCACTGCAGTATTCACTGGGGGTCCAGATTATTATTTAACTACAGCAATATCTGGGCTAGGTAGCGTATCTCCATCTTCAAGTGGCTATTTAAGTGGAGAAATTGCAACTGTACAAGCAATACCGTCTGCTGGTTGGACATTTGATCATTGGGAAGGTGATATCAGCGGAAGTCAAAATCCTGCAACTGTTACAATGGAATCTGATAAGTTTGTCTATGCAATATTCACTGGTGGTCCACAAACTGACAATTTAGCGGCATTTAAATTAGTAAAAGAGTCTTCAGCGGAATTTAGTACGGCAAGCGGTGCTCAAACAGTTGATTTAGATGATACAACAC
>CAZGJX010000102.1:0-14531 GCA_964525635.1 uncultured archaeon | reverse complement strand
TTTCTTGATAATTTTAAATAAGATTAGCTACGTTTTACTAGTTTTGATAACATAGAATATTTACAAATATAATAAAAATTATATATAAATAGGGAGAAATTCTTACCTGATTCTTTTTAAAGGATTTTTATTTACTAAATATAAGAGTGGAATCAAACCTTGATTTTTGATGGAATTTCACTTTGGTATCATTTATCTTTTTAAAGCACATTGTAATTTATTGATATGTCAATAATTCAATGTTTGAAGATGAATTAATATAAAAAATAGAAAAAACTTGTTTAAAAGGTATTAAATATGAATAATAGAAAAATTGGAATTATTCCATTTTTTATCATTTTATTAAGTCTTAGTATAATTCCTGCAATCTTATCAAATTCCATGAATGAATTTGATAATAATGTCGATCAAATTCCAGATATAAAATTAACAGCAGAGAATTTTGTACTTGAATATAATATAACATGGGGGCTTAATTCTGAGGATACTGCATATGATCTTATTTTAGATGACGTAGGGAATATATATATTACTGGTAATTTAGGATCTATAGCATTTATAGCTAAATTCGATAATTCTGGTAATGAGATTTTTAATACAACATGGAACACATATTTTGATGATATAGGATATGATATGGAGATAGATACATCAGGAAATATATATATCACAGGATCCTCAAGTGTTACTGAGGCATTTATGGTTAAATTTGATAGTTCTGGTAATGAGATTTTTAATAAAACATTGGGTAGTGCAAATGCAGGACTTGGAATTGAAATAGACTCTTTAGGAAACATATATATTGCAGGTATGGATAGCATGAGTGGATTTTTAACAAAAATAAATAGTTCTGGATATACTGTATTTTATGAAGAAATTGGAGGATATCATATTTGGATCGCAAAGGATCTTATTTTAGATGACTCAGGTAATATATATGTTACTGGAGAAACTACTCAATATAGTGACGCTGCATGGGATGTATTTCTCAGGAAATATAATAACTCAGGTGATCTTATTTTCGAAAGGATTTGGAATGGTAGTATTAATGATTATGCAAATACAATTACTTTGGATCAATTAGGAAATATATATATAGGAGGAGAATCCGCCCCATATATTAGTCGTGATTGTTTTATTGCAAAATATGACAATTCAGGAAATTCAGTTATGAATATTACTTGGGACGGTGGAACAATTGATACAGTATTAGATCTTGAATCAGATAATTCAAATAATATATATGCTACGGGAATGTATTATAGCTTTAGCTCAGGTTCCGATGCTTTTATTAGAAAATATGATAGTTCTGGGAATTTACTATACGATGGAAGATGTCGTATTAATTATTGGAATGAAGGAGATTGTATAGCTGTAGATAATTCGGGAGATATATACATTGGAGGATGTACTAATGATAATGAGGTGTTTATTGCTAAATACACCTTCGCAGGGATTATTACAGATTCAACTACAACTACCACATCTACTACAACTTCCACAACTACTAGTTCATCTCATCCAACTAATCCTGATCCCTCAGATATTGATGTTCCTGGTTATGATCTATTTATTTTGATAGGTATTTTTTGTATCATTTCAATAGTTATGATAAAAAAGCGAAAAAAAATTAACAACAAATAGACATTTGAATTTTTCTTTATCTAAAATAATCTTTTTTTTTTTGTTTTTATTTTTATTGTATTTTTGTTTATATATAATTAATTTTAAGCAAATTAATATGATTACTATATGTTTTATCTAATTTTATTTTTAATTTAGAACAGTAAAAATTTTATTTTTAGATGAATTATATTTTTATAATATTAATTTAGTAAGGATTAAATATATTATATTAAAAGAGATTTATATTAAAAATAAGTCAAGATAATCTAATCAAGATATCTGATTAATTTTATTATTTATCAAATTTAGAATTATAAATTATTTATTTTTAGAGCGTGATTAAGATTACAAATAATGATTTCACAACTAAATATATTATAGAAGCAGAATTTAATGTTAAAGGAATTGTAGAAAAAAGTGATATTGTAGGTGCTATATTCGGACAATGATAAATAAGGCATCCTATTAATCGTTCAAACAGAAGGGCTCCTTTTAGATTTAGATTTAAGAGATCTTCAAAAATCAGGGAGAATCGGAAGAATTGATGTTGAAAATATATCAAAGGAAGGAAATTCTAAAGGATTTATCCAAATTCCGTCTTCATTAACAAGGAAGGAGACCGCATTATTAGCAGCTACAGTAGAAACAGTATCAAGGGTTGGTCCATGTGAAGCGAATTTTATATTGAAAAATATAAAAGATGTTCGTGAGACAAAAAGGGCTAAGATCATTGAAAGAGCAGCAGAATTATTAAAAGAATGGGACCAACAATCCTTAGAAGCAAGTGAAATAGAGGAAAAAATCGACACAGATATAAAACTTGGAGAAATAATATCATGGGGGCCGGATGAACTACCTGCAGGTCCAGATGTAGATGAAGATCAAGAATTAATTATCGTTGAAGGTCGGGCAGATGTCTTAAATTTATTGAGAATAGGTGTAAAAAACACTATAGCAGTTCAAGGAACAAATGTGCCAAAATCTATTGTTGATCTAGCTAAAAAGAAAAAAACAGTTATTGCATTTTTAGATGGAGATAGAGGAGGTACTTTAATTTTAAAAGAATTATTACAGGTTACTAAAATAGATTATGTAGCTAGGGCCCCAGAAGGCTATGAAGTAGAAGAATTAACTCGAAAACAAATGATAAAAGTATTGCATAATAAAAAACAGGCAACTGTAGACGGAATTTCAGAGGATACATATGAAAAAAAAAAAGATGACGAAGATAAATATTTTACTGGAAAAGAAAAGGTATTATTGCGATTCTTAAAAAAGCTGAAAATCAAGAAAAAAGAGATAATAATCGAAAAAATAAGAAGTATAGAAACTGGAAAAGCAGTGGCATTTGATCAAGGATTAAATAAATTATTTGAAATCCCCGTAAGCGAATTATTCGATAAAATCGATCATTTTGAAGATACTAAATTTTTAATAATAGATGGAATTTTAACTACTCGTCTTCTTTCCTTATTAATGGATATTGATATTGAATTCATAGCTTGTAAAAACAAAGAAGAAGATTTACGATTACCAGAAAATCTTGTTGTGTTTTATTTTTAAGACTTTTTTTTTATTTTTTTTTTTATTTTTACGTTGAGAGGTATCCCATTAATTATACTTTCGGATACAACACAATATTTTTGAAATGTTTGGATACACTCTTCCAGTAGATTATATTGATTATGATTTAATGATATATTTATTTGACAATTAATTCTATTTAATCTTAAATGTAGTTTTGGTCCATTATGTTTAAGAATTCCATCTAATATAATTTCTAATGAAGTAAATTCTACTTTTTTTTTCTTTAAACAAAATGCGAACGTAGAACCGAGACATCCCCCGATTCCGATTAATAAATATCCAACAGAGCTTGGACCCAAATCAGTTCCATGAAATGATTCTGGTTCATCAATATGAATTTCATCAAAATGGCGAGCTGATGCAATAAAATGAAGATTTTAAAATAATTCGATTCGGATTTTAATAATTATCAACCAAATTAAAATAATTTACAATAATAACTAAAGAAATTAATTTAAATATAAATATAAGGATAGAAAAAAATTGACTGAATAAAATTATTATTATGATTGTGCTACTAGAAGACTGTTTCACAAATTAATTGTATCACAAAACTAATAACTCCAAATAACACCATACCAATAAGGACTATTTTAAAGACCATAAAATAATCCTTTCTAGTTGGTTTATTTGCAGTTTTCATAATTCTTTTTATATTGTTTATTAAATTTACAATCTTTTGGTAATAAGATAATTTTTTTTCTTTTCCGTATCTTGAACCAAAATTTTCATATTTAGGATATTTTGCTGACACAATTAAAATAAAAATTTTTATTTAAAAAAGTTATCTGTCATCTTAAAAGTTATAAAAATGTTTTTTGTGAGATAATCACTATCTAACTCAATAATGAAAATAAATAATACATAATTCAAACGTTATTGAATATATTTGATAATTGATATTTTATTTAATCAGTTCTCTTAAATTTATACAAAAGCTTAATTTGGTATTTTTCAAATCTTTCATGAATTAAAACTTAGTTTTTAAGAAAGTATGATTTAATGGTGTTTGATCTCATATCTTTATAAAAAAGCATTTAAAATTCTGAGGGATTTATTCATTTTATATCACTAATTTATTCAGATAAAATATTATCAATAAATATATCTGGATTAAATTTCTCAAGATCATTATAACTTTGACCTGTGCCCACATAGATTATTGGCTTTTTTGTTTCATAGGATACAGATAATGCAGCTCCACCTTTAGCATCGGCATCTAATTTAGTTAAAATTGTTGCATCTATCCCAACATATCTATTAAATTCTTTAGCTTGAAAAAGAGCATCATTTCCTGCTAATGAATCTCCAATAAATATTTTCAAGTCAGGTTCAGCAATTCTACAAATTTTTTCGATTTCTCTCATTAGATTTTTATCAGTTACTTGCCTTCCTGCAGTATCAATAAGCACAATATTAGCATCCTTCGCTTTTGCATGATCAATAGCATCATAAGCTACACTCGCAGGATCAGATTTATATTGATGTTTTATAACTTTTACACCTACATTATCCATATGGTAAATTAATTGTTCAATTGCTCCTGCTCTAAATGTATCAGCAGCAGCCGCTATAACCTTGAATCCATTCTCTTTTAAAAAATAAGCTATTTTTGCCATTGTTGTAGTCTTTCCTGTGCCATTTACTCCTAAAAAAACGATTACGTATGGTAAATTTTGAGAATTTTTCTTTTTAATTTCATCAATTAAATTAATTTCAATATCAGGAGTAAGGATAGATGTAATAATTTCTTCTAATGTGTCTGATAAATTAGTTTTAATTGAATGAAGACGCCCAATTTGTTCTCCTTTAAACGAATCAACTATTCTTTTACATATTTGATCTGCGGTTTCCAATGCAACATCATTGCTTGCAAGTAAAAGCTTCAGATCTTCAATTGAATTTTCTATTTTTTTTTCTGTTAATGTTTTTTTAATGAATACTGAAAATGTATTTTTTAATTTATCTAGCATAGCTTTATCATTTTGTTTACAAATTAAATACAATAAAAATAGGCAAATAAAGAACTATATGATTTATTATTGTTGTGAAATACTTTTTTGAAACATTTGAGAAATTCCAAGTAAATTAGCATCAATTTTTTTAATTTGCTGTTGTAATAAATCTATTTGTGTTTTGTGTTGTTCTATTAATTTGTCAATGTAATTTATAGAATTGGTTATATCCCTTTCAATAATAACATCATTACTTATAGTTAATAGAATTTTTTGAGGGTTACATATATTAGCTTTTAAGCTAATCATACCACCAACAGGCACTAAAATTTCTTCTCCATCTTTAACTTCTTTTAGATTTTCTACTGTTCTTTTTGTATTTAAAAGATTATTATAGGCAACATTTATAATATCAAGATTTTGTAAATACATATCTTTCTGTTCTTTTATATATTGAAACTGATAGGCTAATTCTTGTGAATTTTGAGAGGGTTCCATTTTAAATCAACTTTTTTAAAATCATTTAGATAATTCCTTTATTAGATAATCTTCACATTCTTCTGGACTTATATCTTTAATTTCTTGAATCTTAATTTGTCTTCTGTATATTCCTATAGAAGTTATTTGGGAGAGCGCTTTTTCTAATGCATCCTCCTCCTTTAATGCACGGATTTCTTTTCGAAATAAATATTGTTTATAACGTTTAGAATAAGTACCAGTTATTCTGAAAATTTTAATTTCTGATTCTGACATAATAATATATTTATCATTCAATGATTTTTAATATTGAAGATAAAAATATAGCATTTCTAAAAAAATTATTCTAATCTTTATTATGAATTTTTATTAATCAGAAAAATAATTATGTGAATATGAAAACCTTTAAAGAATAAAAATACCCTTATTGGTAGAAAGTTAGAGTTCTAAAACATTAGTTAATCTCATCATTTCAGGACCAGTGCTAAATGATCCAAAAATTCCATCTCGATCATTTACAGCAGCTCCCGAACCTAAATAAGGAATACCTCTATTTATTGTAGAAACATCGGTCTCAACTTTAAGAATTGAAGATATATAATCAATTTCATCATCAGTAGCTAATGGATGAACTAAACATCCTTTATTGTTAGCTATTCCTATTGATCCGGGAAGATAACTCCCAGCAAAATCAAAAACTACAGTTTCTACATTTAATATATCTTCAATTTTTTTTTTATATTTAACCAACAAGGAACTTATTATCGCACCTTTATCATTACATAAAATAAGATTACCAAAAGCATTATCTCCACAATTAAGAATTCCTATTTCAAATGAATTTACTTCTTTTTCTAAAACATCATTCAATTTTGTAACTTCATCATCTCTAATAATATGGGGTAATATAATTCCATGACAATTACTTACTGTATATACTCCAACAAGTTTTGAATTATTTATTGTAAATGGATAGAAATTAGTTTTAAAAACTTTTTTAAATTTTTCAAGAGATGATTGGATTAAATTGGAAGGATACAAAACATAAGAATTATTTACTTCTAAATAAACTCCGATTAAACTCCCCCCGAAGATTTGAGCCTTAAGAATGGTCATTATTCCACTATAATTGAAATATATAAGTTATTAGAAAAATAATACAAATTAAATTAATAATATATATAAAAATAATGTTATTCTGCTAGATAGACAACTACTAATCCATCTGAATTCTTTGTTGCCCGAACTTTAAGCTTTCTAGGAGGTTTCTGAATACCTCTTTCCCATATTTTCTCATTTACTTGTTGGCTTATAACAAGATATTCTGGTTTAAAATGTCTTTGCATATAATCTCGTAAAAATCTTATAGCTTTTTTTGCCCATTTGGTCCTAGGTCCTTTACGAGCTTGGCTTAAAGGGATAGTATAAATACGTTCATCTATAATTTCTTCTTCAGGGGCTTCAACTTCAGCAGCAACTTCTTCTTCAAATTCTTCTTCAAAAACTTCACTTACTTCTTCTTCAGAAGAAATATCTTCCAAGTTAAATTCTTCGATCTCTTCAATCTTTGCTTCTTTTTTTTCTTCCTCTTCTTCAATGTCTTCTAATTCTTCTTTGGATTCTTTTAATTCCTTTTCTAAATCATCTAAACTTACTTCTTTTCTTTTTTTGGCCATCTTTCTCACATATTACAATAATTTTATATAATAATTTTAGTCTCGTTTTAATTTTCTATTTCTCCATTCTCTACGAGAATATGGACTAGTTCTAACTTTTCTTCCTGATTTCATTACTACCCAACTTGGTATTGAGCTACTTTGTTTTGCTTTTTTACCCCTTCTTTTCTTTGATGGATAATCTTTATTTCTTGCCAATTTAATTCACTTCAATTATTAAAATTTCTTAATTTTAAAATCCTTTTTTTTACTTGAATTTGTGATTTGCTCTAAAAGATTTTTAAAAGCTTTATCAGACAATTGACTTCTAATTTTCCCTACATTAAATAATTGGATTAATTGCAGTTCAATTTGTTCAGCAAATTCTGGTTTTACCATCCGAATATTTTCTAACCTTTGGCGACCTTCTTGGGAAAGTATTTTCCGCATTAATTGATATTTTTTTTCATTATATGCTTTTTCTTGTTGTTCTGACACTTTCTGGTGAATAGCTTGTTGCTTCATTTCCTCAAGTTTTCTTCTTCGGATTTCCTCTAATTTTTCTTCATCACTCAAAATAAACCACAAAAAAAAGTCTTTTTTTAATAGATTTATTGATTTTTTTGCCTTAATATCTCATAAGCAGTCCTTTCTAACAGACTGATACCTTCAATAGTACACTCCCTTCCTATTTTTTCTTTATGTGATAACAATTTTACATCTTCTAACTGTTGGAGTGCAACACGGATTATTTTACCAGAAGCTTTAGCACTTTTCTTTTTACCCTTTCGATTTTTATTTTTTCCACCATATAGCTTTCTTAATTTATTTACTCCAATAGGACCGTATTTTCTAACCCTTCGAAGTAATGATGCACATCTAATATACCAAAAGGCTTCTGTATCTGATGGTGCTAATTCTTTATAGTAAGCCGTCTTCCAAAATTCAATCCCTTCAGGAGGCGTGATGGAAGGATACTCTTTTAATTTAGCAGCTATTATTTCAATCAGTTTATTCGGTTCAACAACGTAGATAGACATACTAAAATCTTTAATTTATAAGTTCTTAAATGGTAATATAATATTGATTGTAATATTTATTAAATTAAAAATTTTGTGATTTTAAAGGTATTAACTAATGGATTTAAAACAAAAATTTAAGGATGTACTATTAAAGCCTCCTCACTGTATTTTAGGTAAAAAAGGCCTTAAGGATAATGAGGGTTTTATTACCCATATTGAGAAGTTATTAAAAAAGTATAAAATAATAAAAATAAAATTCTTAAAGACTTCAATTTACGATATATCAATCAATGAAATAATCAAAAAAATAACTAATGAAACTGAATCTTATTTACTTGATCATCGTGGAAGAACGATAATAATATCAAAATATGAAATGGAAAAATAATAAAGATAATTGATTAGAATTATGCCTAATTATAAAAAAGTTGTTAAGAAAATAGCTAGAGAACGAATGATTTTTTTATTCAGTTTAGCAAATATACTTTTTTCAGAGAATAAAGAACTTGCCAATAAATATATTGATTTAGCAAGAAGATATGCTAAACGAGCTAAATTAAAAATACCAATAATTTGGCATAAACGGATTTGCCATAATTGCAAAAGTTTTATTTATCCTGGGATAAATTCTAGGATTAGACTCCAATCAAGAAAAGGAAAAGCATCTCATATTTCTTTGACGTGTTTTGAATGCAATCATATAACAAGATATCATATAAAGAAAAGAAGAAATATTATATTTCCAAAAAAATAAATTAGTTATAGATATATGCCATTAATTGTTATATTAGTTGAATGTGGTTTAGAATTAATACCTAGTTCAATTAGGGAACATCCGGCGGTAAAAAGAAATATATCTACGAAGAATTATTCATCACAATTACTCGATAATGCATTACACCACTCTGCAATGAAAAATTTAAAAAATCGACTAAAAAGGGGGCGCCCTGATATTTTACACCTATGTTTACTAAATGCATTGGGTTCTTCTTTGAATTTATCTGGAAACTTAAAATTATTCTTTCATACAAATAAAAATAGAATTTTTGAAGTTAATCCAAATATTAGAATAGCTAAGAATTTTAACAGATTTAAAGGATTAATGGCAAAACTTCTAATTGATAATCATATTCGATTAGATGGTACCTATTTAATTTCACCAATAAGTAAACATCTAAATGAAGTAATTAATGAGTTTGATAATCCCATAGCATTAATGTTTTCAAGAAAAGGTAAACAAATATCTTCTTATCAAGAATTATTTAAACCAGATCCATCAATTAATTATATTATTGTTGTTGGGGGATTTCAAAAGTCAAGTTATTCCAAAGAAATTTTTAAATTATCTGATAATATTATATCAATTTCAAAAAATTCATTAAACTCTTGGATAGTAGTTAATAAATTAATTTCTATTTATGAAATAATTCATGGAATATTATAACTCTTTTTTATTTCTTATTGGTCTAATTACTACTTCAAACTATTCTTATTATGTAAAAATTGGTCTATATAAATTTTTTATTCTATTGAAAAATTAATAAATTAGTGTCATTCTAATGATAAAAGATTTTTCTATTTATGGAATAACTCATAATATATAATAGCTCTATTTTTATTTCTTATTAGTCTAATTACTACTTCAAACTATTCTTATTATATAAAAATTGGTCTATATAAATCTTTTATTCTTTTGAAAAATTTATAAATTATGGTCAATCTAACTTTAAAAGATTTGATAAATGATAAAAAGAAATTCATTTTAGTCTGCTTAGGTCTTACTACTTCAATATTGTTAGTATTATTTGGAGTTGGAATGCTGAATGGTACTTTAAATGAAGCTACTAATATTATTGAGAATTCATCTGCAGATGCTTGGATTACTCAGGAGAATAGAGGAAATGCATTATATGGTAGTTATATTTCAGGGGATTTATGCGATAATGTGACAAATTCCTTAGAAACAGATAATGTTTACGTAGAAAAACTTATTTATGTTGGAGGAGTTGTCGATCATGGGAATGATTTTACTACATTACAAATGGTGGGAATAAATGTCTCAAGTAAGTTATTAAAACCTTGGGATGTTGTTTCTGGTGATGTAACTGATCTTAATACTCCATTTACAGCTTTGATTGATGAGAGTTTTAAAAACAGTCTACCAGGTGTCAAAATTGATGATGAAATTGTAATAAATGGAGTAAATATAAGAGTAATTGGATTTTGTAGAAATAATAAATTTTTTATTAGCTCCTATGCATGGATGAGTTTAGAAACTGCTCAAATTATAAATAACATGGGTAATGGTACAAGTTTCTTACTTGTTAAATATAAATCAGGATCAGGGTATAATCTTAACCAATTAAAAACTGATTTAAACGAAATAGAAAATGTAGATATTTTTTCTAAAACTCAAATAAGTGCAAATACAAGGGATTATATGCTTTATGAAAGCGGAGCAGGAATAGGTGTTGGAATAATGGTTGTGATGGGATTATTTGTTAGTCTTATAATAATTTTCCTTACGATGTATTCGAATGTTAACGAAAAAACACCTGAATTTGGAACATTAAAAGCAGTTGGTGCTAGTAAAAGCTTTCTTTATAAAATGCTAATGGGTCAAGTGGGTCTCTTAATGACATTAAGTTATATTTTTGGAACAATATTAACTTATGTAATCGGATTTTATATTTCAGATATAACCACAATGCCAATTCAATTAAATTTATATTTAATCATTGTATTTTACTGTATTTCTCTATTAGTTGGGATTTTTGCTATACTAATAGCGATAAGAAAAGTAAATAAGATTGATCCAATCATAGTTTTTAAGTCCTAAATAATAATGAAGAGATGATAAATTTGAATAAGAATATAGTCATGGAAATAAAAGATATTTCAAAGATTTATGGACTTAAGGGAGTTAAAGTCAATGCCCTCAAGAATATTAATTTAAGTCTTCATAATGGTGAGGTAGTGATTATTATGGGTCCTAGTGGAGCCGGAAAAACAACTCTATTATCTATAATGGGTCTCTTATTGCATCCTACAGAGGGTACAATAAAATTTGGAGATACAATATTCGATAAAGATTCTAAACAGAGCGAATTAACAAAAATTCGGCGTAATTCTATAGGTTTTATATTTCAAACTTTTAATCTTATTAAATCATTAAATGTTCTTGAAAATTTAGAACTAATGGCAAAAATCTCAAAAGGAAATAATAATGGTTATCGAGATAGATGTATTTCTATGTTAGAATTATTAAACATGGGACAACGATTAAAACATAAACCAAAACATTTAAGTGGTGGTGAAATGCAACGAGTATCAATAGCTCGTGCATTAATAAATGAACCTCAAGTGATACTTGCCGATGAACCTACAGGAAATCTTGATTCTGAGAACGGACATATAATAGGAGAATACTTTAAGAAAATAGCTCGAGAGAGAGGGACAACTATTTTATGTGCAACACATGATAAAAGATTAGAATTTTGTGCTGATAGAATTATACATATAGAAGATGGAAGCCTTATGAATTAAAATAATAAAAAAAACTTTTTTTTTCTTCTTTTTTATACCTATTGAAAAGCGATTTCTTATATTATATATTTAAAAAATAATTTTTCTAGATAATTTATTTTATTTCACTTTATTACCAATTAGATTTATATTATTCTGAATCCCCTAGATTTATAACTAAAATTATTATTAGCTTAAAAGAATTTTAGTTAGATATTGATTGAAATCTTTAAATGTAAAATCGATAAATAACTGGGTAGATTGCATAATGACAATTAAAAAAGTATTAATTTATCATAAGAAGCATATATTTGATGACCTTAGAAAAGCAATTAAAGAACATAGAACTAAGGATTATGAAGCTCATATAAAAGAGATTCTTAATAATAATAGACAAGAAAAAACTTTTTCTTTTTATTAAAATTATTAAATGGAAAAAATCACTTTAATTGATTTTTCTATTAATTATTTGTATATCATTTACTATTTGGGAAAAAGATATAAAAATTTAATGTATAATTTAAGGATTAATAAATATAAGAAATGCGCCCGCCGGGACTTGAACCCGGGTTTCCAGGATACTTGAGTAGGATCAAGTATTTCTCCGGCTTGGAAGGCCAGAATTCTACCACTATACTACGAGCGCATAGGTAATATTCTATAAAAATAGTATCTATGATCTTAAAATCAGCATATCTTTTAACTTTACTGATTTTATAGGGATAAAGGTAATAGATTTAATTTTAGTAATAACTAATATGTCTAATTAATGATAAAAAATTCTTAAATGGTAAAATATATCTATAAGGAGTATAAAACAGCATTAAATAAATTAAGATTTCCAGATTCCTGGTTTTGGGCAAGATATACAATAAATCCATATTCAGGATGTTCTCATGCATGTATTTATTGTGATGCAAGAAGTCAGAGATATTATCTAGATGATTTTGAGAATGAAGTTATCATTAAAGAAAAAATTGATAAAATTCTCGATGAGACTATAAAAAGAAGTAGAACATTATTACCAGATATCATAGGTCCTGGAGGAGTGTGTGATGCTTATCAACCTATTGAAGAAGAAGTTAAAAATACCAGGAAAATACTGAGAATTATTTCTAAACATAAATATCCTGTTAATATCGCAACAAAAAATACTTTAATTACTCGAGATATTGATTTACTTAAACAAATTGCTGATGATACATGGTGCACAATAGGTTTTTCCATAACTTCAATAGATAAAGAAGTTGCCGAATTTTTAGAACCCTATTCCAGCCCTCCAAAAGAACGTCTTGAAGCAATAAAAACTATTAAGAAAAAAGCACCAAATATTAAAGTGGGTACATATCTTATACCAAATATTCCATTTTTATGTGATAATGAAGAAAATGTTGAGAGTATTATCAAAAAATCTAAAGATGTTGGAGCGGATTTTGTATTGTTCTCTCCAGGCCTTACGATGAGAGACTTACAACAAGATTTTTTCATCAAAAAATTGAAACAAAGTCAATTTAAGAATATTATTAAACCAATTTTAGAATTATATAAAGGTAATTATTATGCTCCCTCTGAATATGTAAAAAAAATCCATATGAAATTTTTATCTTATTGTGAAAAATATGATTTAGCAATTAGAATAAAAAGATGGATTCCTTCTGATTATCGTAAGTGGAATTATAAAATTGCAGAATTATTGCTTGATAAAGAATATATTGATAGTATTACAACGGGTAAATCTAATAAAACAATGATGTGGGCTGGTTTATATTTAAATAATCTTGAAGAATCTATTATTGATATTTATAAAAGAGGAGAATTAGAAAAATTGAGAAATTTTACAAAAGAAATTATAAAATTTGTAGTTCCATATTTACAGAAAAGTAAAGATTTTAAACAAAAAAAAGGATTAGATCGATTTTTATGATTAATACTATTCTAAATGAAATAAAGAAGAAAATAAAAGAGAATATTCCAATCCTTACACTGGATCAGAAAAATAGAATGTACAGAATTATTAATTCAGATAATCCTAATTTCCAATTATATGGATTAATAATGAAGAAGAAAGAATCTATTGCAAAAGAAGTATTCAAAAAATATAATTGCTCATATAAAGATGCTATTGAGATATTTAAAATTTTAATTAGTTCTAACAATTAAGATGAACAATTTATAGGTTTTCTATTTCTAAACAACTTTAAAAAGCAGTTCAATGAGGAAATAATAAATATTATTTACTATGATTATTCAAAATATTGTAGTACATGGTCTCTATGTGATAGTACATGTATTAGAGTTCTTGGTCCTTATTTAAATATAAAGGGAAATGAGAAGCTCTCAAAAATGACTATTGAAGATTGGTCCGAATCTAATAACATTTGGATTAGAAGAGCTTCAATGGTAATTTTATTAAAATTAATAATGTTAAGAAAGGATTTCTTTATTTCTAAAGACTTTATATTTGAGTTAGTCGAAAAAATGCTTCAATATAAGAATGAAGATTATATTCTGAAAGGTATTGGATGGCTTTTAAAAACTTGCTCTAATTATAAACCAGAAATTATAATTCAATATTTAAAGAAAAATAAACAACGCTTGCCTCGATTAATTCTTAGATATGCAAGTGAAAAATTATCAAAAGAAATTAGAGCAGAAATATTAAAAAAATAAATATTTCAATATAA
>CAZGJX010000101.1:0-14660 GCA_964525635.1 uncultured archaeon | reverse complement strand
GAAGTTTTAAAATTAGTGGATCTTGAAGATAAAGCAGATGTTTATGTAAGGAATTATTCTGGAGGTATGAAAAGAAGATTAGAAATAGCAAGAGGTCTTTTACATGAACCTAAAGTATTATTTTTAGATGAACCCACTTTAGGATTGGATCCTCAAACTCGTAGAAAGATCTGGGAGAAAATTAAAGAATTAAATAAAGGCGATTCTAAAATCACAATTCTCATTACAACACATTATATGGAAGAAGCAGATGAACTTGCAGATAGAATTTGTATTATGGATCATGGAAAAATAATTGCGTTAGATACTTCTGAGAACCTCAAGAAGCAATTATCTGGGGATGTCATTGAGATAGAATTTTCCAAAATAGAGGATATTTCACAATTTACAACAGTAATATCTCAAATAAAAGAAATACCGGGAATAATTAATGTGTCCTTAGGAAGTTCTAAGGAAAATGAAATAGAAATTCCATTAAATCTCCCAGCCAATATGCCGAATATTAATCCAGAGTTTATTAAAGCAAGAATGCAAGAAATGATGTCAGATCCTAAGAAATTATTGGACGGTTGGAAACGCTTTCCTATGTCTCAACAAATGTTTCATAATGCTTCAATAGAAATGAAAAAAAGGATAGCTAATATGTTCGATGATGGTAATTTAGAAGAGATTCCTGATGGAATAAGAGAAACAATATTTAGAATTAAAAAAGGAGAATATGTAGAGGAACATAACGAAAATAGTCAAAAAATCTCGATTTCTTGTGAAAATGGAGGTAAACAGCTTCCTTTGATTATGCAAAAAATCGATCAACAATCTATGAGTGTAAAAAACATAAATATGCATCAACCCACCTTGGAAGATGTTTTCTTACATTATGTTGGTACAAAAATAAGAGAAGAGTCTTCAAATCGTACAAAAGATATAAAAAAACGCATTCAAATGAGGCAATTAAGGAGGTAATTGAAAATGTCAGATTTAAATTTAAAACATGTAGGGATCAATTATCCAGCAGTTTGGATATTAACAAAACGGGAAATACTCGCATTTTGGAGAGATAAAGCAAGAATAATAACGTCTTTCGCTCAAGCGATATTATTTTTATTAGTCTTTGGAAATGCGCTCAATTTGGGAAATAATTATAAAGCCGAGGTAGCTTCGGGTATAGGAGCACTAACTATTTTATTTACAGGGATTTTTGGAGGTATGGGCTTAATGAGAGATAAAATGTTTGGATTTATGAAGGAGTTAATTGTCGCTCCTGTTAGTAGACAGACATTAATGATTGGAAGAACATTGGGTATAGCTGTACAGACTCTTATTCAAGTTCTGATTATTTTAATTTTTGGTATTTCATTTGGATATTTAGGTAATAATCCAGATCTGATTTTACGTATATTAATTATAATCCCCGTAGCTTTAGTATCAAGTATTGGAATTATAGGTATAGGATTAATTATTGGTACCCGAATAAGAAATTTCCAATCTTTTGGATTAATACAAACATTTATAGTAATGCCTATGTTTTGGCTTTCTGGAGCAATGTTTCCTTTTGATAGTAGTAGCGCTTTATACATTGTATATCAATTCAATCCATTCTCATATTGTGTTGATCTTTTTCGTTTTATTATGGTTGATTCTCACAATTTTGCTATATGGTTAGATTTAGTAGTAATGTGTGCTTTTGCTGTTGTATTGATAATCTTAGGTGCTATTTCTTTCAATAAAATGGAAGTTACTTAAATTTTCCATTCTTTTTATTTATTATAAAATAAAAAGGGAAATTTTTTTTTTTTTAATTATATTTATTACCTAATTATTTATTTTTATTTATGTACTAATTTAATTATCTTTTTTATTAAATTATCTATTGTTTCCAAACCTAATGGATCATCCTCTGTATCACCTACAATTGTAGCACCTGAATGGCTATATGGGGGACCATCAGCAACTACTATCATATCTTGTTGAAGAAAAAAAGTATGCATACATTGTAAAGTTAGTTCTTGACCTCCATTACGAAATCCTCCACAAGCTATACCTGTTCCTATTTTTCCACTAAGTTCAAACTTATCCCCGAAATTTTCTCCCCCAACTCGTAAAATAACTGTACGGTCCATCATGGATTTCATTTTACCTGTTATAAGGCCCATAAATACGGGTGAAGCTAAGATAATACAATCGCAACGACGCATGGCATTAATTATGGAATGCATATCATCATTATAAATACATTTCCCTTCTCGACAAACTAAACAACCTTTACAATAATGGATTTCTTTATCTGCTAACGTAATATATTCTGTTTCAAATCCCGCTTTTTTTAAAAGTGAAAGGGCATATTGTAATGAATAATCAGTGTTACCATCCTTATGAGGACTACCATTAATACCAAGTATCATTAATTTTCACATATTTTTTTTTTTCTTAATCATCGTATTTTAATTATATTATTTATTCAATTAAATAAGATTGTATATAAATCATATCTTTTAATTATATTAAACTGATTTTAAAGAATTAAATTTCTTAAGGATATTCTATGCCTAGAGAATCTACTTTTGGACCTGTGAAATCAAGACGCCTTGGATTATCTTTAGGTGTTGATATTCTTCCTAAAAAAAAAAAATGTACATTTAATTGTGTATATTGTGAAATAGGATGTACAAACTCGGATCAATTAGTTTCTCCCGATCATCACATAAGCTTACATCCACCTAATAATTTTAAGAAAGAATTAACTTCAATTTTAAGATTGTTTCCAAATCTAAATTCTATAACTTTTGGTTATAATGGTGAACCTACATTAAATGAACATATTATAGAATTCCTTGAAATAGCTTTTAAAGAAAGAAAGGAAATAAAATGGAATAATAAACCACCAATATTATCTCTATTAACAAATTCAAGTACATTATATTTGAAAGAGATTAGGGATAAGGTTAAATTATTTGATCTTGTAATAGCAAAATTAGATGCAGCAACTCAACAAGATTTTATAAGAACAAATAGACCTCATCCAGAGGTTCCTCATATAAGTCAAATTATAGAATCAATACTGAAATTAAAAAAAGAAATGCCTAATGAGAATAAATTAGCAATTCAATGTCTATTATATCAATCCTATAATAAAGAATTTATTCCAAATTATAATGAAGAAAATATACATAATTTAGCTTTAGCAATCAAAAAAATAAAGCCTAATATGGTTCAGCTATATTCTGTGGATAGGATACCTGCAGAATCATATATATATTCTGTCGATGGAGATAGATTAAAAAATATACAGAATAAAATAAAAAAATTAATAGATGATAATTCTATAAAAATAAATCTGTATTAATTTTATTTAAAATAAAATATTTAAAACATTAAGGTGAGAATAAAATTGGAAAAATATATTGGAGGGTGTGACGTTGGAGGAACTTGGGTACGTGTTGCAATTAGCAAATTAAATTTAGAAAAAGAAGAAATCTTATTAACAAAACAAAGAACCCTCAAAGAAAATCAAAATTCTATCAGTAATCAAATTAGTGAGCTTTTGAATAAATTAATTGAAGAAAATGGTTTAAAAAGAGAACAACTTCTTGGAATTGGTCTTGCATCTGCAGGACCACTAAATGTAAATAAAGGGATAGTTTTTAATAATGCAAACTTAGGATTTAAAGAAATTCCTCTTAAAAAACCAATAAAAGAAAATTTCCCAAATATACCATTTTATTTAATTAATGATTGTAATGCTGCTGTTTTAGGAATTCATTTTTTTGAAGCAAATGACAAAGAGAAAGATAATATTGCTTATATTACAGTATCTACAGGAATAGGGGGAGGAGTTATATGCAATGGTCATTTATTAATGGGTAAAGATGGAAATGCTGCTGAAATAGGTCATGTAATATTAGAGCGAAATAGTAGATATCTATGCAATTGTGGTGCTTATGGATGTTGGGAGGTTTTTAGTTCTGGAACTGGAGTTAGAAATAGGACATTAGATGCCATTGAAGAAGGAAAACTAAATGGCGAGATCTTATTGAAATTAGTAAAAAATAATAAATTAAAAATAACCGCAAAAGAAGTATTTGATGCCGCTAGGAGAGGAGATGAATTGTCAAAGAGAATTGTTAATGATTGTGTCTTATATTTAAAGATTGGTGTCGGTTCAGTCAATAATTATTATGATAGTGAATCAATATATTTTGGTGGTGCCTTAATGGAGAATGCAGAACAATTAATAGAGCCTCTAAGAAAACAATTTATAAATGACCCTATAAAATATACAATAAATCGACCTCCTAATATAAAAGTAAGTAATTTTAGGGAGGATATTGGAATAAAAGGAGCATTAGCATATATTAAATATAAATTGGAAAAAAAAAATGTAGTTAAATTTTGTTCTAATTAAATATCTCGTTACTATGATAATTAGTCTTAAAAATTTTATGGATATTTATTTATCTACTAATTTGATTTATTAATAATCAAAAATTTTATTTTGAATCGTGTATATCTCTAGGTATTCTAATTAGATTTTTAAAAGATAGAAGTGATTATTAAAATGGTAAAATGTGAATGTCCGTCATGTTATTTCGAATTTGATTTAGATGAGGGTACAATTGTCGGTGAAGTTACACCTTGCCCTGATTGTGGAGTCGATTTAGAAATTACTGAAATAAAAAACGATATAGCTACTGCTGAAGTTGCTGAAATGACAGAAGAAGATTGGGGAGAATAAATTTATTATTTTGAGATTTTTGATTGAAAAATAGCGCAAATCAAAAATTAAATTATAATGATAAAATAAATTGATTAAAAATTTTTTAAACTTCTTATTATTATAAAACAATTTAATATTTGAGAATAATTCATTTATTATTTTTTAGATAATTTTTAATACTTCCAGCAAGTTTCTCTCCAACAATTTGAGATATTTCCTTGAATGTAGCATTTTTTATTTCTTCAACACTTCCAAAATATTTTAATAACTTATTTCTAGTTATAGGTCCAATTCCTTTAATATCATCCAAAATAGAAGTAGATATTTTTTTTTCTCTCTGCTTTTTGTGTAATTTTATTGAAAACCTATGTGCCTCGTCACGTATTCTTTGGAATAATTGTAATACAGGAGATTTATCTGACAATATTATTGGTTCTTTTTTATTTGGAATAAAAATTTCTTCTAATCTTTTTGCTAAACTTATTGTGGGAATTTCTAATCCCAAATCTTCCAAAACACTCACAGTAGCATTTAATTGTCCTTTTCCACCATCAACCAAAATTAAATCTGGAAAATTACCATTTTTTTTTAAGATTGAACTATATCTTCTTCTTATAACTTCCTTCATCATCCCCACATCATCAGGGGTAGATTTCGTTTTAATTTTATAATATCGATAATTTTTATTATAAGGTTTTCCATCTAGAAAAAAGACCATAGAGCCAGTTGCATCCTTCCCTTCTATATTTGATATGTCAAATCCTTCAATTATTTTAGGAGGTTCAGGTAAATCAAGAATATTTTGTATTTTCTCCAATACAAATATATCCTGATTAGAGTCTTTCATTCTAAGATCTTCCATTTGAATTTGTTGTTCTACCATGACTTTCGCATTTTTATAAGCTATATTCATAAGAGCATGTTCATTACTTTCCATTGGAGTTCTAATCTGAATATTTTCTTGTTTTGATTTTAAAATTTCATTCAATAATTCAAATCTTTCAGTTAATGTGGAGATAATGATAATATCTGGTATATTCTGCATTTTATCTTGATAATATTGCTCTAAGAGAGAGATTAAAATCTCATTCTCTTGTACCACTTTTTCGCGTAAATCTAATGTGAATTCGCTTTTATTAACAATTTTACCTTCACGAATATGAATTATTACTAATGAGACAAAACCATCTTTACTAAAATTTTGAATTATATCTTTACTTAATATTTCATTAAGAAGGACATGTTGTTTGGTTGTTGAATTCACTATTGCGTCTAATTTATCCCTCCAAAAGGCAGCGATTTCATAATTTTGCTCCATTGCTGCTTTTTCCATATTTTTCTCTATTTGTTTTTTCAAATCTGATGTCTTTCCCTTTAAAAATAATTCTATTCTCTTAATATTTTCAACATAATCTTTTTCATTTATTATTTCCTTACAAGGTCCAGGGCAGAGTTTTAATTGAAAATATAAACAATGACGTTCTTTTTTCTTAACTTTTTTTTTACATGAACAATAAGGAAAAATTTTTCTTAAATCACGAAGAATTCTTTGAATTTCCCTTTTATCGGTATATGGTCCAAGAAATAAATTATTCTGATTATAATGATGTGGATTTCTAATAATTCGAATTCTTGGAAAATTTTCTGAATAAGTAATCATCACCCATGGATAAGTCTTAGAGTCACGCATAACAACATTAAACTGTGGGTGATGCTTCTTTATAAGAATATTTTCAAGGATTAACGCCTCTTTTTCATTTTCAGTGACAATATATTCAATTGAATTTATATTCTTTACAAGTTCCTTAATTTTTTCTTCATAATAAGGATCATTATATTTAGTTTTAATAAAATATTGAGAAACTCTTTTTCTGAGATTAATTGCTTTTCCAATATAAATTATCGTTCCTTCTTTATCTTTAAATTGGTAAATCCCTGGTTCAAATGGTAAACTTTTTCTTTGTAGATCTATATTACTCATAGATTCTTTCTATTTTACTCTTTTTATAAAAACAGATTTATTAATTATAGTAAAATCAGCAAGCTTTTTTTTTTCTTTTATTAAAATCTAAAATCAATTTTTATTTATTACTAATAAATCATTTCTTTTATAGAGTAATTAATTATAATATCTGTTAAAGAAAAACATATTATCATTAATTATTTTTTTAAATTAATGATAATACATTTAAACTAGAATAAAGCGAAATTTAAATACTATGGTAGCAATTAAAATTTGTCCTAAATGTAAGAATTCCACTGTAAAACTAGCATTCAATGTAAGCGGATGGTTAGCTCCAGCAATGTATAGATGTAAAGAATGCGAATATGTTGGATATTATTATTTAGAAGTTGATCTTGAAGAAAATATAATAGAAAAAGATGAGAATCCAGAATTATATGAAGATAGAGAAGAAAGCCTAATAAAAAGGGATGAAATTAAAAATATTTTAACAAATTTATGTGAAAATTGTGGTTCTAAACTAAGAAAAAACTCAAACTTTTGTAATGAATGTGGATTTAATAGAGAACTGGGGGAAAAAGCAAATTCTTTAAAAATAATTCCCAAAAACTCAAAAGATTGTATTTTTTGTGGTTCTAAAATAAAAAAAAAAGATAAATTCTGTGTATTTTGTGGTACACAGATAGAAATTTAAATATTAAGGAAAGAGTAATTAACTATACGATTTATAACATCCTTGAAGAAATCTGCTTTCTCATTTTTTAAACAGTAAAAGATTATAACAATAGAGAGTCTTCTTTAAATATAAATGAAATTATAATATTATTATTCAATAAAAATAGTGTGTATATCTATGGAAGAATTAAATAAGAATGCAAAAAAAATCAAATCTTTAGAAATTCAAGGTGCTACAAATGTAGCTTTATCTGCGATACAATTTCTAAGTGATTATGCTCATCAAATGGAAAAGGAGTGCCAATGTCCTGATGATTGGTTTGGTAAATTGAATGAAGCTAGAGATATTCTTTTCAAAACAAGAGAAACAGAACCGACCATGAGGAATGGTTTGAATTATATTATTAAAAAATTAGAAAAAAATATTGATTTGATAGAATGCGGTAAAATTCTTGAACTTATCTTAAAATATAAAGAAGAATATCAAAATATGATTGATAAGGCACGAAAGAAAATAGCTGAATTTGGTGCTAGGAGAATTCCTGAAACTGCTATGGCAAATGAGTTTATAGTGATGACACATTGTCATTCATCTTTCGTTGATGCAATTTTAATAGAAGCAATAAAGCAGGGAAAGAATTTTAAAGTAATATCAACAGAAACTAGACCTCTGTTCCAAGGGAGAAAAAGTGTGAAGATATTACAAAATGCGGGTATAGATGTAATTCATGTTGTGGATAGTGCTATGAGATGGGCCGTAAATTATTTTGAAGTTGATCTTATATTAATAGGTGCCGATTCGATAACCTCAGAAGGAACAGTACTAAATAAAATTGGTTCACGATTACTTGCATTAGTTGCCCATGAAGAGCATGTACCGTTTTATGTAGCATCCCCTCTATTAAAATATAATCCTCAAACATCATTTGGTATTCTTGAAAAAATAGAAATGCGTGATCCTCATGAAATATGGGAAAAATCCCCTGCAAATGTTAGAATCATGAATCCTGCTTTCGAAACAGTAAGTAGAAGATATATCGATGGATTAATAAGTGAAGCAGGAATATTTGCTTCAAGTCACGTACCTACATATTTTAGAAAATTATATCCAGATTTAGCAGAATGAGGTATTTTAATATCTCTTATTATATACTTAACTCTTTACTCAACAAATATATTAAAATAATATATATAATATTGAAAAAAAACATAATAGAAGAATTTAATAGTTTTGAAAATTTACTTAAATTAATAAGTGATTAGTTTAATAGAATTATAAAATTCAATATAAAAAATACGTTAAGAAGAGGAAGAAATACTTTTTCTGTTAATTTTTGAATTTTATAATAAATAACCTAAAATCTAAATAATGACAAAATTAAAAGTTAATAAAAAAATGACAGAAGTTTCATTTAAAACATTAAATGTTAGTGACAAAAATATTGAAGCTCTAAAAAACTTAAATATTAAAAAACCTACACAAGTACAAGAAAAAGTAATTCCTTTAATTTTAAGAGGAACTAATCTTATTGCACAAAGTAAAACAGGTACTGGAAAAACCTATGCGTATCTCATTCCAATAATTGAAAAATTATCCTATACTAAAAATGAATGCCTTATAATTGTACCAGTAAGAGAGTTAGCTTTGCAAGTGAATGATTTTATTAGTGATTTAAAACATAACAATATAAAATCTATTCCTATTTATGGGGGAGTTTCAATTGATCGGCAGATAAATGAATTAAGAAAAGGATATGATATAATTATAGGAACTCCAGGGCGATTAAAAGATTTATATCTGAGAGGAAAATTAAAATTAAATAATATAAATTTCTTAGTATTAGATGAGGGAGATCGCCTATTAGATATGGGTTTTTTACCTGATATAAGATTTATTTTAGATGCTGTTAAAAGTAAATTCCAATTTATGCTTTTTTCAGCAACATTTGATTATAAGTTAAAGAAATTAGTAGAACGATATTCAAAAAATGACATTAAATTTCTTAATTTAAGTAGAGATAAGTTGACAGTAACAAATACTAAACAATTTTACTATTTAATTAACTCGTATGATCAGAAATATAATTATTTTCAAAAAATTCTTAGAATAGAAAAACCACATTCTGCTATTGTATTTGTTAATACAAAAAAAACCGGAAATTGGTTACATAATAAATTAAAAAATAGAAACCATGAATATAAAATTGGCTATATTTCTGGAGATTTAACTCAACATCAAAGAGAAAAAATAATAAAACAATTTAGGAAAAAGCAAATTAATCTTTTAATTGCAACTGATGTTGCTGCAAGGGGATTAGATATCGAAGATATTTCACATATTATTAATTATGATGTGCCCCAATATCCTGAAAATTATGTACATAGAATTGGTAGAACTTCTAGACAAAACAAAAAAGGAACAGCAATAACATTATGTTTAGAAGATCAATATAAATATCTATGTCAAATAGAGGAAATAATAAATAAAGAAATTAGACAAAAAACCTTGAATAATGATAATAATAATATCATGAGACATGGATATTTTTAAAATTTATATATTACTCTTTTCTTTTATTTTTTTTAATCAATTACCCATAACTATTGTTATAATTCATTTAAAATAATAATTAAATAATAAATTGATATTAAGCCCATTTATCAATAGCTTGCTTTAATTCTTTATTTGATTTAGCTAAATCTTGTAATGAATATCCTTCTATAACACCATTAACTGCTTCTCTTATAGCTTTAGCTCCTGCTTCTGTACCATTAGGATGACCATGACAACCACCACCAAATTGAAAAACCATATCTTTTCCTAGTAATTCAATCAATTCCGGAACATGTAAAGGACTCAATCCTCCTGATGCTACAGGTAAAGTAGGTTTTATAAAATCCCAATCTTGATTTACTAACGTTAAGTTATTCTCTTTTATTTTTTTTTTGGTTATTACTTGATTAATCTCTAAGACTTCTCTTTTTCCTCCCTCCATTTTTCCAACAATTGTTCCTGTATGGAGCTGATCCATACCAATGAGGCGCATTAATTTAGCTAAAGCTAACATTGTCATCCCATGTTTATTATTTCTAGTGATTGCAGCATGCATCGCTCTGTGGGCATGGATAACAACATTCTTGTCATTTAAATAATCTCTTAGTTCTTGCAAAGCTGAAAATCCCACTGTTATTATGTCAACCATAATATATTCGCCACCATGTTCAATGACAAAGTCCGCTCTATTTTTCATTATACTCATAGGTGCTGTTATATTTGGCATATATATCTTTTTTTCTCCAGTTTCATTTTCTATTTTATCCCTTTTATTAAGAGTTTCTTCAATTCTTTGTTCAAACTTGTTAAATATCATAGATGTTAAATTTTCATCATCTTTAACAATATCTAGGCCCCCCTTCCATGCTTGGGCACATATATTAGCATGCTCCATTTCATTTAATCCTACTTTTGGTTTAACTATTGTTCCTAATAAAGGGCGATTTTCAATTTTTGTTAAGTTTCTTATTCCTTCAATTCCAAATTGAGGTCCCTTATAAGCTTTTATAATATCTTTAGGAAAAGAAACATCTAACAATCTTAAATTATTTAAAGTTTTCATACCGTATATATTTCCAGCTATAGCACTTAAAATTTGTGAAATGTTATTTACCTCAAACAGATCTTTCGTATAAGCAATCTTCACAATTCCATTGGTCTCATCTATATAAAATATTGAAGGTTTTAATCGTCTGGCAATTTCAGCGGATAGAGTCGCAATTTCTGTCCATGTACCAATTGAACTTTCTTTAGCAATCTCCATACAAACATTTTTAAAATCTTTACAGTCTCTAGCTTTTTCTACATAATACATAACAATTAAATCATTTTCATCAGGTTCATAATCTAAATCTATATAATCTACCATAATATTCACTATTTTAGTGTTAATCTTGAAATTAAAAAATTATTATTAAAATAGATATTAAAGTTATTAATACTTAGCAAATAAATAATGTTGAATTTTATGTTTTTCCATTATAATTAATGTTTAAATGAAGGAATTTAAAATTATATTTGATCATAAAAAATTTATAATATCCTTAATTTACTTAATAAGTGATTTAGACTATGGCAAAAAAAAAACCATCTAAAAAACCAAAAATTACCAAAACTATTTACGTAGAGGCAAAAGATCTCAGTTTTAAAAATGATCAACATGTTGATGATTTAATTCGATTTTTAAAAGAACATCTACCTCATTTAGAAATTGCTAGAAATGGGAATGAATTAGAAATTATCATGTCAGCTGATTTATCAAAAAGAGCAATTAAACTTAGAATAAAGAAATTTTTATTTAAAAAAAATCTAAAAGAAACTTTCCGTCCAATTCTATATAAAAATGAAGAAAAAGATGGATATTCCATAAAAGAAAGAAAAACTTTTGAATTCTCTTATTATTAATTTTATATTTTAATATAAAAATTATATTCTTTGTAAACTTATTTTAGAATGTGTCAATTAATATTTACAAGGATTCCCCTTTAAGTGTTAAAAACAATGATGATATCGCAAGATGTATCATATTGTCAAGTTTATTAGAAATTTCTGGTTATCCTAAACCTGGAAATATTCATCGTACAAAAAATTCCCAAAATACACGTTTTGAACATTTTTTAGCAGGTATTGCAGCAATACAACCTAATTTTAATAAGTTTTGTGAAAGTATTAGAGAAAATTCCAAAATAAACAAAGATAATCTCAGCTATGTCAATTTAGGTTTATTTTTCAGGGATGCTGCTGAGAAAATGATTGAATGGCAGTATGGTGGCAATGTTATTTTAGGACATATTTTAATATTAGCCCCCCTTGTTGCCACCGCAGTTATTTGTTTAAATACAAATAGATTATATTTTCATGATTTTAAATCAGTTTTAAAGAAAACTATTGAAGATACAACAATTCAAGATACAAAATATCTATACGAAGCAATTAGAATGTCTAATGTCGGAGGGCTTGGAAGAGTTGATAAATATGATTTAAATGATAAAACTTCCATTAAACAGATTGAAAAGGATCAGATAACATTAAAAAGAATCTTTGAGATTTCTCAAGATTCTGATTTGATAAGTAAAGAATATTCAACGGGATTCAACATTATTTTACATGAAGGATTACCAAGTTTTACTAACATTTTTAATCAAACCCATGATATAAACATTGCAATAGTAAATACATTTTTAGATATTTTATCAAAATACCCAGATACATTAATTATTAGAAAATCTGGTATTAAATCTGCTGAAATAATTTCAAAAAAAGCAAAAAATGTAATAGATTCTGGAGGATTAAAAACATTAAAAGGAACAAAATTAACTAATGAACTAGATGAATTTCTACATAATGAAAAAGGTAAAATGAATCCTGGAACTACTGCTGATATTGTCGTTGGTGTTTTATTTTGTGCACTAATTTTTGGATTAAAATATTAGTTAAAAGAGAAAAATTTTTGGTTTAATATATATTACATAAAATGGTGATTTTAATTGGAATTTTGTGATCAATGTGGAGGTCTTATGGTTCCCTCAACTCAGGATGGTAAGAAAATATTTAAATGTAAATGTGGTGCTTCAAAAATATTTTCTGAAAAAAAATCAGAGGCTTATAAATTATCAACAAAAATAACCCATTCTTATAGAGAAGAAATAATTAATGCAAAAGAAATACTACAATGGAAAGATGAGAATTTAAAAAGTACAATAAAAGATTTTAAATGTCCTAAGTGTGGATATGATAAGGCTCAATTAGAAACACGCCAGACCAGAAGTGCAGATGAGGGTATGACAGCTTAAAATACTTTCATTTTAAGCCATAAAACACTTTATCATCTGTTTAAGATGTGGAAAAATGAGAAAAATAGGAAGCTAGGATTTAATGTATTATATAATTTAAGAGATTGATCCTTTACTTTTTCTGATTTTATTCAAAATCATTTATATTGACTTTTTTTGGGGGAATATATAAATTGACAATAATCCTCTCCATCAGCAATTGTTTTAGGCCTTTTAAAGCAGATCCATTCATCTACAGCATCAGCCAAAGATATTATCATAATTGCATAATATTGGAGATAGATGAATTTCTTCATGAGCTTTGAATATATCATAGAAAATGCATTTTTTTAAATGAAACTCAAGAATAGTTTCATTGTTTTTTACAAAGATGGGATCAAATGAATTATAGGTGCTTTTTGTTCCAAAAACAGTCTGTTCTTTATATTTATTCCATTTATCATTTGCATTTTTTAATCTTGTTTTTTGCATTTCTACCAATGGTCCAACAAATTCTTAAAATACATCCATCATAATATCACTAATTAGTTCTAAAGAAACGGTAATAGAGGGAATTCCATTTAAAACTCGATAAAGAGCTATCATAAAACAGGGTGTTACTATGTGTGTTTTTTGATTAATATCCTTTAGAGTAACATTCTTGGTTAATTCAGAATCTATTAATTTTGTAAATTCTTTTTCCATTTGTAGAATAATATTCTCAACTTGTTGATCAATATACAATTTAGATAAAATTTCCTTTAAAATAAAGATATATTGGCTAAATAAATTGTCTAAAATACTCATAGTTTAATAATGAAATGTTAATTATTAATAAATTCTCTAAATTTTAAACTCTTTTAAATTATTATTTTTTTAATAACATATTATACATAATTTCTTTATCCATTTTATTTTTAAAATTAATTTGGATTGATTTATATTGGCTTCTTAAACCAGATGTGAAATGAATTTGATCTGAAGATATATTTAATTTTCTTTGCAATAGTTTTATTAATTCTTTATTAGCTTTATTTCTCTCAGGTTTTGATTTTAATGATATTAGTAGTAGTTTATCATCTTCACTTATTTCTTGTTGGTGAGCATTTGGTTTTACATATATAGATAAAATAAAAACTGTATCTGTTTTTTTCTTTATAAAACTCATATTAAAAGAATCTCTTAATGGGTTGAATTTGTTATGAAATCATCTATGTTTTCTTTTAATCTTTTATAGGAGGCTTTTGAAAGACGGATTCCTCCAGCTAACTTATGACCTCCTCCTGTTCCTCCTAGATCACTTTTTATTCTACTAATAATCTTATTTACACCTTCACCACTATTTTCTTTTAAATATTTCCGAGTACAGCGTATACTTAGTTTAATAGTCTGTGATTTCCTTTCTAATCCTCCTAGAAATAATATTTTAGAAGGATTTAATAATTTATTTACTGTACTAAATGATGCTGTATCAGACCAATT
>CAZGJX010000100.1:0-15027 GCA_964525635.1 uncultured archaeon | reverse complement strand
GATAAAAAAGAAATGACATGAAAAAACCTTAAAAATATAATGCGTTATAAATAAAAAAAAAAAATTAAAAAAATAATTTATAATTCTTGAAATCATTTCGCCATGGACTTCCGGGGGTAATTGATATATTTTTTTTATCAAAACCATATATCCATGACCAAATTGTTCCAAATTTACACTTTTTTATATTTGGTAATTCGATAAATATTATATACAGATAAAAACTAGATAGACTCTTGGTTTATTATTATTATTAGAATAATCATTATGAAGTTTCCTATTACTTGTTAATTATAAAAATGACCTATTTCATAGTAGTTAGAAAAGTAAATAATCATACAAATATTTTTCAAAATAATAAATGAAAGAATTTTATGTAAATAAACACCTTTCTTTAAGATTAGAAAACAATTCAACAATCATTTATGTAAACGGAAAGCGATTTAATCAATGTAAATTTTTATTGTTGGAAATCCTTATTAAAGAATTAAAAGTTATCAATGATTCAGATTCAATTGATGAAATTGTCAAGAGATTAAATGCTTCATTAGAACAGCCAGTAAATTCAGATGTTATAATCCCTCCTAAGACTGAATTTTGGGGCCATTGTTCTAATCTTCAAATATGGTATGAACAGAAATATAATACAAAATTACTTCATTCAAATCTTTCATTTCCCCTCCTTAAAAAATTAGCTGAAATAGGAGATCCGCTTGCTAAAAAAGTATTTAAAGAAGAGATTGTAAAACAATTTCATTATGGACATATACCCTGTCTCTTTTTTTTTATTCAAGAAAAATATCTCAAATATCTTGATAACAATGAGATTGACTTTATCTTTCTTGATAAAAATCCAAAATTGAAGCACCAGCTTGAAAATATAGATGATGAATCGAGAGATATGTCTTATTTTATATTACTAAAATTAGTAGATTTAGGAGATCAAATAGCAAGAGATATAGTCTATAAATTAAATATAAATAGACTTGATTTATCTAGGTCAAACCTAATTGAAGTTCCAGAAATAATAGGAAGGCTAACATCGCTTAAAATATTTAATTTATTTTATAATCAAATAATCAATCTTCCAGAAGCAATAGGTAATTTGTCATTACTTCAAAAGCTTTATTTAAATAGAAATCAACTAACAGAACTTCCTAAAACAATAGGAAAATTGACTTCACTACAAAAACTTCAATTAGGAGACAATAAAATAACAAAACTTCCTAACACAATAGGGGATTTATCTTTTCTTAGAAAATTGTTTTTAGAAGAAAATCAATTGACATTAATTCCAGAAGAAATTGGAGAATTAAAATCACTTCAAAGAATTAATTTGTATGACAATAAAATAAAAGAACTTCCAGAAGCAATAGGGAATTTAAAAAGCCTCATACAATTAGATTTGGGGAATAATAAGTTATTAACCTTGCCAGACACAATAGGAAACTTAAAAAATCTTAAACAATTGGATTTGGGGAAAAATAAGTTATTAACTTTACCAGAATCAGTTAGAAACTTGACAAACCTTAGGATTTTTGATTTGAGTAATAATAAGTTAGGAGAGCTCCCAGAAACAATAGGAAAACTAACATTACTTCAAATGCTTCATTTAGATAGTAATAGATTAGCAGAACTTCCAAAATACCTAGAAAATTTAACATCACTTATAATACTTGGTTTAAGTGGCAATCAATTAATCGAATTTCCAAACACATTAGAAAAATTATCTTCACTTAAAAAACTTTTTTTAGAAGAAAATCAAATTACAGAACTTCCAAAATCTATAGAAAAATTAACAGCACTTCAATTACTTTATTTATCTAGTAATAAATTAACGGTACTTCCAGAAACACTAGGAAAACTAGCATTTCTTAAGGATGTTTATTTAAGCAATAATCTAATTAAAAACTTCCAAAAACTTTTGGAGACTTAAAAAACCTCAGATATTTTGACATAAGTGATAACAAAATTACAGTGCTTCCAGAAACATTTGGAAACTTAATATCACTTCAAGAGCTTTATTTAAGTAATAATCAAATAACTGGACTTCCAGAATCAATAGGGAGATTGAGGAACCTTGAGTATTTTAATATAAGTAATAATCAACTAACAGAACTTCCAGAAGCAATAGGAAAGTTAAAAAATCTCAGAAGAATTAGTCTAGATGGTAATCCATTGTTAAAAAACCTAAATTCAACAACGAAATCTACTATAGAATGCTTGAAAAAGAAAAATGTTGAGATAATAATATCCCCTTAAAATTATTTACAAATGTAATTTTTATTAAATTTAATCAGAGATCTCTATGATTATAATTAATTAGAATTTTTTAGACACAATTTAAAATATATTATGATTTAAATCTATTGAATATTAAAGAATGATTGATAGTAAAGTTATTTTAGATTCAAAAATTTCTAAATAGCTTATTAAAATAAGAATTTAATATTTTAATTTTTTGATTTAATTTCATATATTACTCCAATATGCTATAATTTAAATATTATTATCCATATTAATGATTATTTTAGGTGGCACTAAAAACTTTTAAAGAATTATGGATCTATGGATATATATTTTATTAAATGGTTTATTTTTTGCTACTATCTTGACTATCTATTTATTATTTATAATGATTAGATTTAGCCCACGTGTATGGGGATTCAGTGATTATACAAAGGATATTACCGAAAAAGTATTACCTCAAACAAAAGAAGAAAAGAAAAAAGCTATAGTTATTTATATTTTCTTTTTACTTATTGGGCTAGGTTTTCCAATTATATCCACAATAGTATTAGAGAATGTCCTATATAAGGGAAAAATAGATTTTTTTTCTGCTTTTCTTAACATCTTTATAATTATTATGTTTGGAAACATCGCTGATTTAGTTATTCTTGATTTGATTATTGTTGGCACAATAACACCTAAATTTGTTATAATTCCCGGAACTGAAGGTATGAAAGATAAAGAATATAAAGATTTTAGGATTATCCATGCTATTGCCCATATGAAAGGAACAATACTTTTAATTCTTTTGAGTATAATAATAGCTATGATTATTTGGATTATTTAAGAAAGAAATCTTAAAAAAAAATAAATTTGATTTATTTTGAAAGGTTAGTAAAATAGCATTTCAACTTTTTCTTCCATTGTTTTTGTTGATGATCTAAGAATGGAATCAATTCTATTTTTAAAACCTAAAAACTGAGAAGAATATGCAAAATTCCATCCATCGTACCTTGATTTAAATTCATTTAGAATTTGCACTAATATAGGATAATATTTGGGTTTAACATGTTTAGCATAGTCTTTATATTTATTTGAAACAAAATACGCATAAATTTCATTTTCTTCTGAATCTGATCCTGTAATCGAATCTTTTTTAAAAATAAAACAATACTTATTGCTTTCGAAATATTCTACAGGAGAAATTAATATATCTGCAAAATTTAAAATACATGATAACAATGCACATTTATGAATTAGATCTACTTCCCTTTCATTAGGATTTATATAATTAGCAGTTATCACGGGAACACCCCCAATTATAATTCCTACTTCATAAACATGCATATCTTTTCTAAACCTAATTTAATTTAAAATGATCTTAAGGAGATTTTCTTACTCCGAGGTATGACTTATTTTTGCTTTTGTTTTGTTAGTTTAATTTATTGATTTAAACCTTGTAAGTGTATTGTATTGAACCTAATATATAAATTTATTGTTTATAACAAATGCTAATTTGAAAAAAATGAAATTGAGAAAATGATCGAATTCAAACATTTTATGATAGAAAATGATAATTACTTTTGAAGGAAAATTGGACAAAAAAGATTTTTTAAACTAAACAAAATAGCACTAATTAAAGAATAATTGTCGTTATAATTTACAAATCCAGGTTATAACATGAAAATATCTAAGCATAGAGATAGTATCGGTCCAATAAAGATTAATTATAATTAATATACTCTACCCTGTAGTTAATTATTATTTTTTCTTCAATTTATCATTTCTTATCCCCTTGGGAATCTCATGAACGAATAATAGTATTATTTCAATTAATCTATCTTATTTGATGAATAAAAAATAATAATTTTAGAATATTTGGACATATTTTTTTTAATTTTCCAAATAATACTTTTTGGCTATCAAATAGTCCATTTTTTCCATCTTCGAGATCCTTCATAATATCACCTTAAAAATTATTAAATAATATAAGAGATTAATACTATTTAAGTATGTAAGGATAAATAGTGGTTAGGGACCTATAATCCTCATTTTTAGCATTTTTGAGATACTCACTTATATTAAAAAAAAGCTAATTATTATAATTATATTATTAATAGATTGAAGGATATTCTTAGATTTTTCCCATTTTTATCCCAATTCCCAATTTAATCCCATTTAATTCGCAAGATTTAAATATAGGAAAATATTATTAATGTTGTCAGTGCGGATCGAATAGTAAGATGTAAAACTGATAAATATCTGTTAAAAAACTTTAGGCAGTCGACCTAAGCATCAGTCATGCTTTTGACGTAGACCTGATTAGGTATAGATTAAAAAGTAATTTTTATAAAGAGATATATTTAAAATCATCCAATGGCTCTTACTTGCCATGAGGACCTCACTGACACCCATATATAAAAGAGGTGAAGAAGAATAACATTTTCATTAGGAGATGGATTTTCTCGTCGAAAACAAATTGAGAATGAATTTAATAATTGGATAAATCGTTTAAAACTTGCTGGACGGGAGACTCTAAAATATCAGACAAAAGAAATTGAGGGAGAGAAAAAATTTGATCCAATTCTAGGATCAAAAAAAAATTTTGAGCGAAATTATACTATTGAGGAATGTCAAAAGAAAATCAAGGAATTAATTGATGAAGATAAGAAGCTTGCATTAAGAATTTCTTTGACAAATCAGAAAGCAAAGGCTAAATTAATTGATTTAAATGGTGATGAGGTAGAATTAACTATCCCTGAGTTAATTGTATTAAAAAATGACATTGCTCCTAAAGTAGAGGAGGCTTCTCAGTCAATTCCTAGAGCAGCTAAAGGAGTAGAGGTGTTAGAAAGCACGAATACAATCCTTAAATGGCGTTCAATATTTCCTGTTTATAAAACAAAACAATCATTAAGTGAACAAGGCCATAAAATTGAAAAAGAATACATTGACTTCTACAACGTTGAGGAAAATACAGATTATGGTTTTGATGAGCGGGAAGTTTTTGATGAGATTGATAAGATACATACTTGGCAACATAGACTAAAAGAAGCTATAAATCAAGCAAACAAAACAGAATTAGTTGAAATTGATTAATTTTTTTTAATACTTATATTTTTAATTTATTAAATTTCACTTAAATTTCTTCAAATTTATCATATTAATTATAATATTAATCTATATTCTCAGTTCTATAGATACAATTCTAAAATAGTGAAAAAAATAAATTTTATATCATATTGAATTAATCTATGGAGAAAAAATTAGCAGAGTTAAATTCAGAACTAGACCGGGCATTAGATAAAATATTGGAATATTGGCAGAAATTTTCTTTAGATTATGAACATGGAGGATTCTATGGTAAGATCGATCATAATAATAGAATAATTAAAGATTCTTCAAAAGGAGGGATACTTAATGCCCGTATACTTTGGACCTTTTCTGCAGCATATAATTTATTAAAACGAGAAGAATTACTAAACATAGCGAATAGAGCTTATGAATATCTAATTGATTATTTTATTGATAAAGAATATGGTGGGCTTTATTGGGAACTGGATCATCTTGGACATCATATAAACACTCGAAAACAGATTTATGCCCAAGGTTTTGGTATATATGGTTTTTCAGAATATTATAAAGCAAGTGGTAATATTAAAAGCCTTCATCAAGCTCAAGAAATTTTTAGATTAATAGAAAATCATAGTTTTGATAAATCAAATGGGGGTTATATCGAAGCTTTGGATAGACAATGGCATAATTTAGAAGATATGCATCTTAGCGATAAAGAACCTAATGAACCAAAAACTATGAATACTCATTTACATATTTTAGAACCCTATATTAATCTATATCACGTTTGGAAAGATGAGATTTTAGGTAAACAGCTTAAAAATTTAGTTCAGATTTTCTTGAATAAAATTCTTGATCCTAAATCATTACATTTTAACCTCTTTTTTGATTATGATTGGACAGTTAAATCCTCTAAGGTTTCATATGGTCATGATATTGAAGGTTCATGGTTACTCACTGAAGCTGCTGATTCTCTTGGGGATAAAGAATTATTGAAAGAAGTAAAAAAGATTTCTATTAAAATGGTCGATATTACAATAAAGGAAGGTATAGATGAAGATGGATCTATTTTCTATGAATATGATAATAACACTGGGAAGTTGGATCGTGATAAACATTGGTGGTCTCAAGCGGAAGCCTTGGTTGGATTAGTAAATGCGTGGCAAGTAGCTGGAAGTGAAAAATATTTAGAAAATACATTGAAACTCTGGGATTTTATAAAAAAATATGTGATTAATAGTGAATATGGTGAATGGAATGGTAGAATTGATAAATTTAATAGTATAGTAGTTGAAGATGATATAATAAATTTCTGGAAAACGCCCTATCATAACGCAAGAGCATGTATGGAAGTAATTAAACGAATTAATACGACCAATAAGTAGGATTTTATAAAGAGTAATAATAATTTCTTATAATTGCATTGATACTATATCGACAAAATTGGAACATTAATCATGCTGGCGATATTTTTAATGTTGTTATTTTATTATATTTATTTAATTATAGAAATTGTTCAAGAATCTATATTATATACTGAGTATCAAGGTTGGCATGAGAAAATTATGAAAATAGGTTATGTAATGGTTTTTATTACTTCAATAGTAACAATTTTGGCGGGAATATCTTTATATAGGAATATAAGAAGGAAAGAAGATTAGTTATAGAATAAATATTAAAAAATGTTTAGAATGAAAAAAATAATATCCTAATATTATCTCTAATCATATTTATTAGCGTGAAATCTAAATTTCAATCCTAAATTCCATTAAAAAAAGTAGATTTTCCATCTAATTACTAAAAGAATATTTTATTTTTGAAAGAATTTAGTTGATATATGAAATTAGTCATTTTTGATTTGGGGATCTTTATATATATCCTAACCAAATTGAAATCTTATCAATGGATAGAATCATTATATGGAAGAGAAATATATAATAATAAAAAAAATAGCTTTAATTTTTGAAATTATAATTTTGAATAATTAAATAAAAAATAGGGGAAAGTGTAATATTGAAACGATATATTAGTAAAATCAGAAAATTGATTCCAATATGTGAAATACTTAAATATTTTAAATGATTATTATATTGTGGAATTAAATATGATTTGACATAAATAAATGCTTGAGATCCTAATATATTTGTCTTAGATAATAATAAAGCTTATTGTCAAAAGATTTAATATTATATTTATTACAAGAATACGACTAAATTATTGAATAAATTCGAGTTCTATACATAAATATCTTAGAAATATTAGTTTTTAAATTAATAACTCTTATAAGATGAGATTTCTATAACTTAAGTTATATTTCTGATTTAAAAAAAAGAGGTGAAATAAAAATGCAGGATAATGATATAAATGAAGATAGAGCAAAATTAGAAAATTCAATTCCTATCATAAAAGGAAAAAAAATATTATTTAGAGGAGAAAAGACAAAACATTTTTTTTCACTAACTATGGAAGAAAAAGAAATTTTAAAATCAGAATTACTTGATTTGGTATAATAGATTAAAAAATAAAAAAAAGGTGATTTAAATAATTGAATTCCAACTTAAAAGAAGAAAATGAGTCTTTTAATAAAAATCAGATATTATTAAATGATTCCATATTGAATTCCTTGGAAGATATTAAGAAAAAAAATAAAAGTAAAATAAAAAAAATATTATTGATAGGGAGAAAACCCAATAATGTATTTAAGAGATTAAATAAAATCTTTCCTGAAGCTTATCATTACATTACAAGTCCAATTGATAAAGATTTAATAAATTTTGAGAAACAATTTGGATCAAAAGAGAATTATGTAACTTCTATTCTTGAAATTTTTAAAGGTAAATCCTTATTTGATTTTACTTTAAAATATAATAGATTTGATTTAATAATAATATTAAATCTCCATAATTATTCTCAAAATATAACCAAAATCAAGCACTCAATACAATTTATTTATATTCATCTATTAAAAAGAAAAGGGTATCTTTGCATAATTAAATATTCTGATAATATTGAAATTAATAGATTATTTGATTCCATGAATCTAAAAATAATTAATAATAGAACAAGAATATCAAATAACATGATTAACAAAATGAAGTATTTATTAATCAAAAGAAAATAAAGGAGAAATCAGTATAAATATTTAACTTAATTATATTTTTAAATTGGTGGATAATTATTTATAGTAAAGTTATAGTATTAATTAATGAAACTACGGATTTTATATATTTTGCAGAAAAAATAATTGAAATTCAAAAACAATTCATGAGCGAAGTTATTGTAGTATATTTTATTGTGGATTATGTTAATCCTATTAATATGATTTCACCAATAACTTCCTATGGGTGTTGTTTTCTTGGAAGATCATATAAAAAAATAAGAATATTTTTAAAAAATAAAGCAATTAAAAGTTTAAATACACTTCATGAAATATTTAAGTCTCAAGGATTAAAGATTAAAACAAAACTACTTTTAAATAAACCACCTAAAAATTATTTGAAAGACGATTTAAAAATAAAGAATAATAATTTAGTAATTCTAAGTTATAAAGAAAAGTGTTCAAAATTAAGAAAATTACTTAATAATTCACCTACTCAAAAAATTTTAAAAGATATTTCATGTGATATTTTAATTCTTAAATAATATTAAAATAAATGTATGAAATATTTAATAAGAGTAAATTAATTTTTAAATTAAGTTTTATAATGAATGATGTATCTTTTTAGTAAATTAATATAGTCCTTAAGATGTCTTATGATTAAGAAGTTCTTTTTTACATGTTCTTTTCCAGTTTTCCCTAATTTTTTACCTAAATTCGGATTTCTTAAAATTTTTAGAACTCGTTTAGCACATTCATCAATATTATTGACTAAATATCCTGTTTTTCCATCAATAATTTAAAGAGGAATTCCGCCAACATTTCCACCAACTACAGGTGTTTCTTTCCATAATGCTTCGGTAACTGTTAATCCAAAACCTTCTCTAATTGATTTTTGTATTACAACTTCAGAAGCTCTTTGCAATGCATTTACTAATATACTATTTTCGGCAGTAATAATATGAATATCTGGATTATCTTCAACAATTTGAATTAGTTCATTGTAAATTTCAAATCCTTCAGGATCATCTTGTGCCATATTTCCTAATAAAACAAGTCTACAATCAAATTCTTTTCTAATTATTTTAAAAGCATTAACAACTCCAATAGGATCTTTCCATTTATCAAACCGAGAGACTTGAGATATAATCGGTTTATCAATTGGAATCTCATATTCTTTTAGTATTGTTTCTATTTCTTTTTCTTCTAACAATCTATTTTTATTATTAAAAGGATTGATTGATGGCATTATAATTTCTTGTGGAAGGTTAATATCTTGTTTATATTTTTCCATAGAAACAATCATTCCATCATATAGGTTAAGCATTGATTTTAGAAATTCCCAATTAGGATGATATTTAGAAGTTATATCTATATGACATCTCCAAATCCAAGGTTGACGTTTTTCATAGAAATTAATAATAGGTAAAGGCTGTGGATCATGGATTATTATACAATCAATATTGTCAATATGATTATAAACTGAATTCTTTCGATTCATATCTATATATACTCTTTTTTCATGATTTGTTAAATCTTCTTTCGCTCCTTGTAGAGTATTATGAATTTTTTTAGTTATTTGAAAAAATTCTATTGATCCTTTAATTTGGTGCCATTCTGTTTTGATCCCAAGTTCATTCATCAAAATAATTAAATCATTTAAAATTTCTGCAACACCTCCACCATATATTGTCGAATTGATATGAACAATTTTTTTATGAGTTAAAGGTCTTGATAATTCAAATAAATCATGAATATATTGATAATCAATGATTTCAGAAAATTGATCTAATAAACTCTCCATCATACTCAATCATTTTATTTTTTAAATTTATATATATTATGTTATTTATTAATTGAATTTAAATCTTCCAATAATTTAAGACATTCATCTACCGAAAAAAGATTATAATGTGCTTTAGTTCTATCATACCCCACTTTTATTGAAAAAGCATTATCAATAGTTAATCCCACTTCAAACATATCTTCATCAGTAGTATCATCTCCTATAATCAAAGTAAAATCAGAGACATTATTAGTTATAATACGAGAGATAGCTTTACCTTTATTTATATCAGAATTCTTTATTTCTACAACTTTATTTCCTTCAAGAATTGTTAATTCTTCATTAGAAGTAAGATTTTCAAGTAAATTGACTAATTCCTTCGATCTAATATTAGATAAATCGGATTCTACATTTCGATAATGCCAAACTAAACAGAATTCTTTTTCTTCTATAAAAGATCCTGGTGTTCTGTTGACATATCTCCTTAACACAGGTCTTATTTGATCTTTCCAATTATTATTAAGATATTCTATTGTCTTCCATTGATCATCATGATTTTTTGTCCATAATCCATGTTCAGCTACTAAATTAATGTTTATACCCTTAAACCATTTAGAAAGAGTCTGTTTATCTCTTCCACTTATTATAAAAATTATATTACTGCTATCAGAAACAAGATCCTTTACTATAGATAAAATTCTATCATTTGGTTTCGCATTTTTAGGATTTCTGTAGAATTTTATTAATGTTCCATCATAATCTAAAAATATTAATCGTTTATTACTATTTTTATACTTTAAAATTAATTCTTCTTTTTTTTGAGTTGTTAAAAATCGTAAAGATTTATCTTGTGGAATTGTTTTTACTTGAATCAGACTTTCAATTATATCTTCTGCCCATTCAGTTACATTGTAATTTTTAATTCTTTTTTTCATAGCTTTCATTCTTTCAATTTGTTCTATTTCAGGCATCTCTAATGCTTCTTTTATTGCATCTATAATCTGTTTCTTATTATTTGTATTAACAATAATTGCTTCATATAGTTGTTTTGCTGCTCCAGTAGTTTCACTTAAAATAAGTACTCCTTTATTGTCTATTTTTGAAGCAATATATTCTTTTACAATAAGATTCATACCATCTCGTATTGGAGTGATAAGAATTATATCTGAAATTAAATAAAAAACAACTAGTTGATCAAGATTTAGTGGGCGATATATATATTGTATTGGATTCCATTCGATTTTACCAAATTTTCCATTTATTTTACCCACTATTTCATCAATCTCTTTTTTTAAATCTTGATATTCTTCTACTTTTGAGCGAGAGGGTGCTATAATAAAAATCAAAATGATCTTTTCTCTATATTCAGGATAAGTATTTAAAAAACATTCATAAGCATCTAATCTTTGTAAAATTCCTTTTGTATAATCCATTCGATCTACTGATAAAATTACTTTTTTATCTCCTATTTCTTCACGTATTCTTTTTAATTCATTTTTCGTTCCAGACTCTTTAGCTTTGTTATTATACCTATCATAATCAATACCCATTGGAAAACAATCAATTTTGATTGTTCTTCCCTGAAAAAGTAGTTGATTCATGGTATAATCAAGATGTAATAATTTATGAACACTACTTAAAAAATGTCTTTCATAATCATATGTATGAAATCCAATTAAATCAGAACCCAATAGACCTTTGAGGATATCCTCTCTCCATGGTAATAATCTAAATAATTCATAAGAAGGAAAAGGAATATGCAAAAAAAAACCAATAGTTGCATTTGGAAAATGATCTCTAATTAATTTAGGTAATAACATGAGATGATAATCTTGGATCCATATGATATCATTTGGTTTGCTAACTTCTATGATTATTTCATAAAATTTTTTGTTAACATCTTTATATACATTCCATAAATTATCATCAAATGTGCTATTTTCTCTGAAATAATGAAAGAGAGGCCAAACTGTCTTATTACAAAATCCTTCATAATATTTCTCTCTTTCTTCTTGAGTAAGAAATATAGGATAACAATCAAATATATTAATTAAATGATTTTTAATGTTTTTTTTATGGTTTTCAATTAATTCTGATGTAATACCCGGCCATCCTATCCATATACTATTATGATTTTTATGGAATGAATCAAGACCTATGGCTAAACCTCCAAGACTTCTATTATATACTAATTCATCCTTCTCAATAGATACAGAAACAGGTAATCTATTTGATATAATTATTAATCTTCTATTTTGTATGTTCTCATTCATTTTTTTTATCTCAAAAGACTGTTTTAAGTAGATATTTATTATATTCTATATTAATTTTCTAAAAATAAATCTAAATAGCTTCTATTGAATATAATTTTCTTGAAAATAATTAATACAATTTAAAGTTCAAAAAGACTAAAATCTTTTAAATCCTCAATTTTTTCTTTTTGTAATTCTGTTAGAAAAATTTTTGTTTCCTTTAGAATTTTAAATATACCATGATTTTTAATACTATAAATTTTTTTTCTTTGGTCTCTTCGAACAATTACAATATTTGAATCAATTAATTTTTTCATTAAATGAGAGAGATGAGATTGTGTTATATTTAGATCATCTTGAATTACTTGGAAAGACTTCTCTTGATTTTTTAATAATAAAATTATATTTAAGATACCAACATCTCCTAATAATTTAAATAAATTAGATGTCATTCTCAACACATTGATGCTCATGATCAAATTAAATCTTTTTTAATTAGAATTATAAATATTCTAAATTTAGATTCATTTTTAATTTATTTTTATTAACATATAATAATATTACCACGTACTAATATTTAAATATTGCCAAATGATAATATAATCATATCTAAAAATTATATAAATAGTTGTTGTAAAAAAAATGTCAAAAGAACTTATAAACGGCCAGATTATGGCAAAAAAAGATGAAATAAGTCGTCTTGAAGAAGAAGCACAAAATAATTTTTTTTCTGCTAAGGATGAAGTTAAGGAGAGATATGATAATCAAATTAGTAATATAAGTGATAAACTAAAGTCAGAACTATCAGATCTTAAAGAAGCTATTCAAAAAAAAATTAAATGGACTGAAAAAGTAAAAACATTGACTATCTCCACCAAAAATTTAACAAAAGACATAACTAATCTAAAAAAACAAAAGGATAAAGAATTTTCAGTGAAAATAAAAGCTATTAATAAGGAAGAAAAAACTAAAAAGAAAATTGTGCTAAAAGAAATTAAACAATTGGAAAAAGATAAGAAGGAATTAGAAAAGAATGAAGCCAAAAGTTAAGTAATTTTACTCCAAAATAGAATTAATCAACTATTCTCAATTAAATTTTGGTGGGCTTTAATGATTATATAAATTAGAAATATTTATCACACTAAATTTAAATTTTATTTGCTATTTCATTAATATTGCCAGTTTATTTTCATACTAACAAAATGTTAACATTATAATTCATCAAATAAATCTTCTTAAATAATTTCTATTTATATTACGAGGTTTTTAATTTTGGAAAAGATAGATACTAAAGAGATTTTTGCAATAGCACAAAAATCAAAATGGCAAATAATTAAGAGATTTTTAAAAAAAATCATTAAAAAAACACTAAAACCAAATATAGGATATGTTATGGTAGCTTTGGATGTTAAGATTAATGGTTTAATTAAATCTGAGTATAGTCAAAAAATAAATGATATACACAAATTAAAAATTATAGATAAAATAGATGATTTTAATATAGTTTCATTTTACCAATCTGATGGATTAATAAGTGATCACCTGAATCTCTCAAAAGAAGATAATGTTATTATTATATTAGCTAAATATTTTGGTCCAGATATAAAATATGCAGGAACTTTCGATTTTTCTATACAAGTGAATAGTATAGATAGTCCATATTTTACCAACTCTTCTGGTCAAATATTAAATTCCAAAGATATTATAGAATTTTTTAATCAAAAAAAGAGAATTATTCAAAAATTTGAAAATAAGGCTTGCAAGGTAGACAAGGAGATTAATTTAGAAATTATAACATTTGAAGAATTAACAGATAAGAAAGCTATATGGGGATCATCAGAAACAATATCATTTAAAAAATGGAAAATAAAAACAAATATTAACTTTCGTAAAACTACTGGAAAAAATCCATACTATAGAGGAAAAATAACTTCCAATTATCGTAATTACTTACTGAATCTAAAATCTAAAAATAAAGATAAAAAGGTAGACAAGGAGATTAATTTAGAAATTATAACATTTGAAGAATTAACAGATAAGAAAGCCATATGGGGATCATCAGAAACAAAATCATTTAAAAATTGGAAAATGAAAACAAATATTAGCTTTCGTAAAACTACTGGAAAAAATCCATACTACAGAGGAAAAATAACTTCTAATTATTGTAATTATTTACGGAGTTTATTAAAAAACAAGTAATTTTTTTAATAATTAATTTCTATTTAAATTGTCTAAAAAGAATTGAGGAATAACTAAAGCTAAGAAATATTAAAGAATTTCTAATATGATGTTATAAATACACTGTTTTCTATCTGAAATTTATCTATTTCTGGAATAACATCAATTTTCCCATATTTCTTAATTGGTATTTTTAATACAATTTTTTGATTATTTAAATAGTAGTTATTATATAATTCGCTACTATTTTTATCAAAATCAATGTATTTCTTAATCTCTTCTTCACATTCATCATACATATATAAACTCATATATCACACTTTTTTTTATTTTTAAATATATTTATATCAAATCAAGTAATTCTGATTTTAAAATTTCTTTTTCTTCCATAGTCAGTGAAGAAAAATGTT
>CAZGJX010000099.1:3099-15092 GCA_964525635.1 uncultured archaeon | reverse complement strand
TATAAGATTTATTCGAAGAGAGGAGGTGAAGCTTAATAATTATAGGACACTAAGAGTTTTTTGCTTCCAACCAATATAGTTCCATATTTATTAACTATATTAGCTTTTACTCCTTTTCCAGTAATTGTTTTAAAATTAGTTATATCATAAAGTTCAAGATTTAATTCTTTTGATTTTCTAACAATTGCATCTGCAAGTGGATGTTCTGAACCTTTTTCAACACTTCCAGCATATTGAACAATTTCCTCTTCAGTAAATCCGTTAATAGCATGAATATTAGTTATTTCAGGAGATCCTTTAGTAATAGTTCCAGTTTTATCAAATATTATTACGTCTATGTTTCGAAGTGTTTGAATTGCTTCACCCCGTCTAATTAGTATACCATTTTCAGCTCCTAAACCGCTTCCAACCATTAATGCTGTTGGGGTTGCTAACCCAAGGGCGCAAGGACATGCGATTACTAATGTCGAGATAAATGCTGAAATCGCTAATGTAATGAGCCCTGTATTTAAATTCACCCATGGAATAAATGGTGCAATAGGTGAAATTAAGTCAATCATAGTTTGGGGAATAAACATCCATAATATCAATCCAATGAGCGATATCACCAATACTGTTGGAACAAAATAACTAGTAATTTTATCAGCAAATTTTTGTATTGGAACTTTAGAACCTTGACATTCCTCAACTAAATGAATCACTTGAGCTAAAAAGGTATCTTCACCAATCTTTGTAGCCTTTACTTTCAATAAACCTTTTTGGTTAATCGTTGCACCAATTACTTCATCACCAATATTCTTTTTTACTGGTAATGATTCACCTGAAGCCATTGATTCATCTATATAGCTTTTTCCTTCAATTATAATTCCATCTGTTGGAATTTTAGCTCCTGGACGGATTAGCATGATATCATTTATTTGTAGATCTTCAATAGGTATTTCTTTTTCTTTCCCATCAATAATAATAGTCGCAGTTTTAGCACCTAATTCCAAAAGTTTTCGGATTGCTTGAGAAGCCCTTCCTTTTGCTTTTGTCTCAATATATCTTCCTGTGAGATGAAATGCCATTATCATTGCTCCAACACCCGCATAATTAAAAACAGGAATAATAAATGATAAAGGTCCTGTTATAAAGGCTGAGAGCGTTCCTAAAGCAATAAGAACATCCATATTTACACTTCCGTGCCTTACTGCTTTGAATGCAGTAAAATATGTCTCATATCCTGCCCAGAGTAGAGGAAAAATGGCTAATACAATTATTCCTAAATTATAAATAAGTTCATTAGGCCAAATTATCCCTCCAATCATTTCAAATAACATCCAAATAATTATAGGGATATTAAATGCCCATACAATCTTTAACCGTTTCTTAGCCAAGTTATATATTTGCTCTTCTTCTTCAATTTCTTTATCATATGAAACCCTACCAGATGATGATTCAACTTTGTTGAGTGCTTTATATCCTGTTTTATTAATTATATCAGCAATACTCTCATAATTCATAAATTCTGTATCATATACAATTGTTGCTTTTTCTGTAGTAATATTGACATTCGCACTGATAATTCCTGAACTATTCTTAAGAGCCTTTTCTACGGTTTGTGCGCAAGATGCACAAGTCATACCTCCAATTTTAATGATTATTTTATCAGTATTTGGGGTTGCTCCATACCCAATCCTTTCTATAGCATCGACGATATCCTTTTTATCAACTCTAAGTGGATTATATGTAAAATATGCTTTATTAGTCGCAATATTTACATTAACATTATTAATTCCTTCAAATTTATTTAGTTCCTTTGAGATTTTTTGAGCACATGAAGCACAATGCATTCCTTGAATTTTTAAAGTAGATTTCCTTTTTTCTTCTATTACCTCATTCATTTAATAAACACCTTCATTTTTATTTCAATCTTTAATTGTTATATTTTTATCTATCTCTTCTTTATAAATAGATAAACAATGATTACAACAAAAATGCAATAATTTTCCCTTTATATTTTTATATACCAGATGAGATAGTTCATTTGGGATACCCATTCCACATAATGAGCAAAATAAATGTATATCTGCATCTGATTTTATACTTTTTCCACAAATCGGACAATTTTTCTCGTTCATTTCGTTCTCTCTTTGTATATTATACTTACTTTTATTGCATTTTATATTTAGGGTATATACATTTAAGTATATATCTAAGCATTACTATTATAAAATATATATTTATTTAATAATAAAAAAGTTTTAAGATTTCTTTAATAATCTTGCGTTAATCGCTACAATAACAGTACTTAAGCTCATTAGTATTGCACCAATAGCAGGGGAAAGTAAGATTCCTAAACTAAAGAGAACTCCAGCAGCAAGTGGTATTGCAAATGCGTTATACCCTGTAGCCCATATTAAATTTTGAAACATTTTTGAATAGGTATTTTTCGAAAGGTGTAATATATCAGCTACATCACGTGGATCATTTCTAACAAGTACAATATCAGCTGTTTCAATAGCAACATCAGTTCCAGCTCCGATTGCAATTCCAACATCTGCTTGAGCCAAAGCAGGTGCGTCATTGATTCCATCGCCAACCATTGCAGTTTTATATTTTTCTTGAATTTTTTTTATCTTATCTGCTTTTTCGTGGGGTAAGACTTCTGCAATAAAATCATCAAGTAATAATTCATCTGCAACCCATTTTGCAACAAATTGATTATCTCCTGTTAGCATAATACATTTAATTCCTAATGATTTTAATCTCTTAATAGCTTCTTTTGATTCCTCCCTTATAATATCTGCTAATGCTAGTGCTCCAATAGGATTATCATTCTTTAATAAAAAAACAATAGTTTTACCTTGTTGTTTTTTCTCTTCAATAACTTTATTATTAAAAGATCTATCCATCTCTCTTAAATATCCAGGACTTACAACTTTATAATCGGTTTCTCCAATTTTTCCTTTAATTCCTTTTCCTGGGATTGCTTTAAATTCTTCTACAGATTCAAATTGAACTTTTCTTGCTTTAGCACTATTGACTATACCAAGTGCGATAGGATGTTCTGATTTATTTTCAAGAGAAGCTGTAATGCTTAAAATATCATTTTCATCAATACCATTAAAAGATATGATATCAATCACTCCGAAATTACCTTGAGTAAGTGTTCCTGTTTTATCAAATACAATTGCCTCTATATTTCTGGCAGTTTCAAATGCAGTTCTATCCCTTATTAATAATCCTGATGTGGCTGCGTATGTTGTTGAACGAGCAACTACTAAAGGAACTGCTAAACCCAAAGCATGTGGACATGTAATTACCATAACAGTTGCAGTTCGCTCTATAGCAAATGTTAGATTTTGGTTAGATAAAATCCAAAGAGTAAATGTTAAAAATCCAACAGAGATAGCAACAATGGTTAAAATTAATGCTGCTTTATTTGCTAAATCTTGAGTTTTCGATTTTGCTTGTTGAGCATTTTTAACTAATTCAACAACTTGGTTTAAGTATGTATCTTTACCTGTTTTCTTTACTTCTATAACTATCGACCCTTCTCCATTAATAGCACCTCCTATAATTTCATCATGAATCTTTTTAGAAACAGGTTTAGATTCTCCTGTGATCAGAGCTTGATTAACATTTGTATCACCCTGAATGATAATACCATCTATAGGGATTTTTTCACCTGGTTTTACTAAAACATTATCTCCAACCGTTAATTCTTCTACTTTTACATCTTGTATTTCATTATTATTTACTAAATGGGCTTCTGATGGCATAATTTTTACTAATTCTTCAAGTGCTCTTGATGCCCCTAATACTGAACGCATTTCAATCCAATGTCCTACTAACATAATATCAATCAATGTTGCCAATTCCCAAAAAAAAACTTCTCCCTCTAATCCAAATACTACAATAGAACTATAGAGATAAGCAACAGATATAGCAATTGCAATTAAAGTCATCATTCCAGGTATTTTATCTTTAAATTCCTTGATCATCCCTTTAATAAAAGGAAATCCTCCATAAATATATACAAATGAGGAGAGAATAAAAATTATGTAGATTGAACCGGGAAATTCTAAATTATATTTAAAAAAAGATTGAATTAAAGGTGATAAAACCAATATTGGAAATGTTATAACCAATGAAACAAAAAATCTTCTTTTAAAATCATTTAACATCATTTTATGATGATTTTTATGATCATTGTGATCATTATGCATCGATTTTTTAGAGTGATCTTTATGATCTACTAAATCATGTTCTATATCTTCTTTATTTCCCATTTCATGTTTTTTATAATGTATATTTTCCATAATTTCATTTATTTCTAAAATTTATAATTTGAATTATAGAATCTTAAGATATACATGAACTAAAATCATTGTATAATAGATTATTAGTATTAAGAATGATCTTACTATAGATAATATTCTTTTTAAAAAAATAATATTTATTTTATTATACATACCTTTAAATATATACATTAATGTATATATCAAAAAAATGTTCATTTTTATGAAATTACAGAAAAGGGATGATAATTATAATTCTTGATTATGATCATGATCATATGATGGATTGGATGTTTAATATCTTTGGACCATTTTGGTGGATTTTTATGTTATTTGGATTTTTTATCTATATTGGTATTAGTATCGTAATGGCATATTATGTCCATAAAGATGCACTTAGATTACGAATTCATAATTCTGAAATTTGGTTAATTATTGTATTGATATTTAATATTATTGGTTTATTAGTTTATCTCTTAGTGAGAGGGAATTATAGAGAAGTCTATTATCAAGATAAATTAAATGAAAAAGAATGATACAAAAATTCAACCCTATAAAAATTTATTTCTTTCTATCTCTTATAATTCTAAGAATTATGGCTTTTGAATATTTTTATAGGCTTTAGCACAATGTTTACAACAAAAATTCATTTTCTCTCCTTTTATTTCTTCTGTATGAAAATCCATATATAATTTTACTCCACAGCTAGCACAAATTTTTAGTTTTGATTGAATTCCAACTTCAATTAAATTATCAAATCTCGTCAGTATTTTTTCTACAAAATCATTTCCTAAAGTGGTAAGTGAGTAACCTTTTGATTTGTTAGATTTTAATGATTTTACATTCTCAATATAACTTTTAGCTTCGAGATCATTTAAAAAATCATAAATATAAGTAGGACTACTTGTTTTTCCTAGATCTTTGTCTAAACGTTTTAAAATTGAATATCCTGAAATCACTTTATTTGCTTTCAATAAAACTAATGTATATAGTTTAGTTAAATTTCTAATCTTAATATCTTCATTTTCATTCATCAAAACTCAACATTTTATTTTTTGATAATAAAAGATTTATAATAATAACATTCTAAAGTAAATATAAAAGATCTTCTATTTAAAATATATATTTTTAAATATTAATATTTAAACATATACCATTTAATATATACTTTTTATCATTTAATTAAGATTATACTTCATAAATATTGAATATTCTTTATTCTTTCAAAAGAATATAATAATACAGAAGATATTGATTAAAAAAAATAAAATCATTAATTTTACTATTAAAAATAAAAAAAAGTATTATTGATTTAATTTTAGAAGAGAGATTATTGATACAATATTAATATTATTTAGTTTCTAATCTTACCATTCCTGATGATTGATAAATACTCTTTTCATTGAGATTTTCACTTGATCGTTTCCATAGTTTCAATGAAATTGAACTTATTATAATAATTAAAATTGGATAAATAAGTATCTCTAACAGTGATGGATTGGCATTATATCCAAATAATGCTTTTAGTAATGATCCAATCACTTCGAGCCATTCTGGAGTTAATGGATTTCCATCAGGAAAATTCTCAGGAAGAATTGCCTTTAAATTCCAGACCTCCTCGATTAAAGGATTTATAAAATCTGATTCAATTAATTCATGGAATCCATATACAATCAATCCTGTCGCAAATAACACAAGAATAATATTAGTTATTTGGAAAAATAATGATAAATTTATTGTTTTTATGCCATAAAATAGGATCAATCCAGTACCTAATGCTATACCAATACCTAATAATGATCCTAATATTACATCAATTGATTGGAGTGTCCCTACAGAAGTAGCTCCTGTTAACATAAGAACTAATTCCACTCCTTCTCTAACAATTATTATAAATGTTAATATCATAATTGAGAAGGATTTTTCTTTTTGAATAGATTTTTTAATTTTCTGTTCGATATTATCCCTCAATTTAGGTCCTTCCTTGCTCATCCATAATATTAAAGTAATGATGAAGAATCCAGATATAATGAAGGTAAATCCCTCAAATAATTCTTCCATAACACCTGTAAATCCTCCTAAAATAGAGTTAAAAATGAAGGCAAATACAATACTAAATAGGATTCCTAAAATACTTCCAATATATACATGCCTATAGTAAAGTTTTTGATTGGTTTTTCTTAAATATAGCAACATAATTATAATAACTAGTATTGCTTCAATACCCTCTCGAAATGCTAGAAATATAGGAACAATAATCTCTACATATGTCATTAATATATTATCCTTTTTATTTAATAATATTAAGATCTAAAATTAATATTTTAGGTATACCTAATTTTCTATATTTAAAATTAATATTTAAATATATTGATTAAATTCAATAAGGGAAAAGAGAATTTTTAAAAATGATTAGAGAATTCATGTATCCTATAATTTAAATTTATTAGAATTACTCTTTATTTAATTAAGACAATTAAATATAATTAATCCAATCGGAATCTTGTTTATCTCTAGAAAGTTCTCGTTCATTTTCATATTCAATGACTAAGGTATTATATTTTCTATGAATCATCTTTCTGTCAAATGTTTGTCCTTCTAATAACATTTGATCTTGTTCTTTTTTAGAAAAATATATCATTACAGGGATAAAAAAATGCTTGTCTTCTTTCTCAATATGCTTGGGATAAAAATCTACTAAAATATTTATCTTTTCAATAATAATGGTTAATAAATTTTTTTTGCCTTGAGTATATTTTTCTTTTGCTTCTACTAATTCACCAGTAATTTTTCTTCCAAACACATGCTCCTCAATGAGTTCTTCCATTATTTTCCTGTGGCTAGGCTTTAAATCCTTTTTTTTCAATTCTCGAAATAAAATATCTTCTTCTTTGCCATGATGTGTTTGATCTGCATAAATTTTTATAAAATCTACTATATTATCTATGAAAATTGGATTTACTTCATTTTTTTCTTGAATCTTTTTAAGTTCAATTCGAAGAATGTTAATCATACGTTCAATTAACCGATGTTCAACCATAAGTGGACCTATAGGTAGCATTTTTTAAATCATTTCCCTATTTAAAATCTAATTATTCATACTAATCATTATTTTATAAGTTATCCTCTATATATATAAATTCACTGTCTATAGTCTATAAAACCAAAACTAATTATTAGTGATAAAAATACATTATCATATTAAAACAAAAAATAAAAATTAATAGAAATAATAAAGGTGAAATTTATACCTCCACATTGTGATACTTTAGATGGACCTGTGGTCAGTGCTGCTAGATTAGCATTAGAATCTAAGAATATAAAATTGATTCTTCCTTGGGTTCCTAAAGATGCTGAAGACGAAGTAACAAAAGCATTTAATAAAACTATAAAAGTAAGAGGAAAAGGAGAAGAAGTAAAACATATAGCAGATCTTTATTTTCTTGAAACCGTTGTTCGTTTACATAGAAAAGGGGAAGGAAAAGGATTTACTGGTTTAAAACCTGCTGGATTAGATTGGGGTCCAGTGGTTCCTAAAGCAGATAAAGCGATTGAGATTGAAAATCCAAAAGATGTTGTAGATTTTATTAAAAAAACTGCTGAAAAGGAGTTGAATGAGCGGTTTCAAAATGCAATGTCAAAAAAGGAATATGATAAAAATGATGTTGATGCTGCTCGAGATTATGTCCATTCAATGTTAGGTTTTGTGTTATATTCACATCATCTATATAATTTTATAACAAGTAAAGAACAGCATAGAGATTAAGATCTAAATAAAATTTCCAAATTTCCAAAATGAATACATATTAAAAAGCGAAATATTAATATCGAAAATGAAATTTATTTGGAAGGATCTTTACTTCTTAGATGTAAGAAAACTCCTAGATACTTTAACCTATTCTGCAGTATTTCAAGAATACATAATTGTATAGAAGAAAATCTAATAAATCTTATTAATCTTCAATTGAACAATAGAATTGATTTACCATTATCAGAAAAAAATAAGTCATATAGAGAACTACTTAAGAGAAAAATAAATGAAGTAGGTAGAAATATTGTTAAAAAGGTTATTCGAGAATCTGGTAGGAAGAAGTTTGAGACATGTTTTCCTGATTTATGTGCGATATTTAGAGAAATAGAAGAAAATTATAAATTTTAATATAATTTACTTATAGTTTTATTTGAAATCAAGCAATTTATCATGTTAGAAAAAGAATCTTAGTTCTCTTTACTTAAACAAAAAATTTACTATAAAATCTAATTAATAATTTATACTACAACATTATAGGATTTGTATGGAAAATAATAATTTAGACTCGGAATCCTATGATTTCACGATCCTCTTGAAATTTAATTAATTTAATTTAAAGATTAAATAATTATAATACAAAAAATCATATTAAAAAAAATACTGGTTCCGTTTCCATCATTTTATATTCTTATATTTTAAATGTTATTAGACCTTAAAGTTTTTTTTTAATTTAATAGAAATATAGATGCTAATTTCTAAAAAAATGCGTTTGAATCTAATTACCATTAACTCATAATACCTAAATAAAAAGTGTTTTTCTAAGGTTTCTAATACTTTTAAAACTAGAAAATGTTAAGGGAAAATGTATTTCCAAGAATTATCCTGATTTATAATGCAAATTCTATTAGATTATGGAATTTCCTATATAATAAAAGGTAAAGAAAAAAAATTGAAAAAAAATGGTAAGATTTAATAATTAATAAATCTATAAACCAAATGAAAGTAGTATTGTACATTTAATATAAACTATAAACAGAGAGAGAGTTTTTAAAAAAGTAATTTATAAAAAAAAAATTTTATAAGTAAAATTTATACTTTTCCACCATCATAAATTGTCCAACTAAAATTATTTATGATAAAATCTCTTGCAGCTTCAGCTTCAGCTGAGCTATATCTTGAATTTCCTCCATGAAAGATCACACCAGTTTGCAGAGGAAGATTCGACCATCCTATTAACAGACTCTCATAATTTGGTGTTGATAATGAAATCCCATCAAACATAACTATCATGGTTGTAACGCTGGAAACATTCCAACTGCCAATATCTTGGTCGAAGGAAGAAGCATCACGGAACATGCAACCCATGGTTGTAACGCTAGAAACACTCCAATTACCTATATCTTGGTTGAAAGAATAAGCCTGTTGGAACATATAAGCCATGTCTGTAACGCTGGAAACATCCCAATTGCCGATATCTTGGTTAAATGAAGTAGCCCTAGAGAACATAGCATACATATTAGTAACGCTGGAAACGTCCCAATTGCCTATATCTTGGTTGAATAAAGTGGCATAAGAAAACATACTACCCATGGTTGTAACGCTGGAAACACTCCAATTACCTATATCTTGATTGAATGAAGTGGCATAATAGAACATACTATCCATGTTTGTAGCGCTGGAAACGTCCCAACTGCCAATATCTTGGTTGAAGGAAGTAGCAAAATTAAACATACTAGCCATGCCTGTAACGCTGGAAACGTCCCAATTGCCAATGCTTTGATTGAAAGAAGTTGCTTGATAGAACATACCACCCATGTATATAACGCTGGAAACATCCCAACTGCCAATATCTTGGTTAAACGAAGTAGCAGCATAAAACATATATCCCATATTTATAACGTTGGAAACATTCCAACTGCCTATATCTTGGTTGAATGAAGTAGCCGAATGGAACATACTTTCCATGTTTGTGACACTGGAAACGTCCCAACTACCTATATTTTGGTTGAATAAAGTGGCATAAGAGAGCATATATCTCATACTTATAACACTTGAGGTAGACCAGTTGCCTATATCTTGATTGAAGGAAGAAGCGTAACATAACATACTATCCATGTTTGTAACGCTGGAAACACTCCAATTACCTATATCTTGATTGAAGGAAGAAGCCTGTTCGAACATATAGGACATATCAGTAACGCTGGAAACGTCCCAACTGCCAATATTTTGATTGAAGGAAGAAGCGTAACGTAACATACTAACCATTGTTGTAACGCTGGAAACACTCCAATTACCTATATCTTGATTGAAGGAAGGAGCATAATTGAACATACTACCCATGTTTATAACGCTGGAAACATCCCAACTGCCAATATCTTGGTTAAATGAAGTGGCAGAAGAGAACATAGCATACATAGTTGTAACACTTGAAGTATCCCAATTACCTATATCTTGGTTAAAAGCAGAAGCACCATAGAACATATAGGACATATCAGTAACGCTTGAGGTATCCCAATTATCTATATCTTGGTTAAAAGCAGAAGCACTATAGAACATATAGGACATATCAGTAACGCTGGAAACGTCCCAACTACTCATATTTCCATTACTACCAAGATTACTGCAAACTCTAAAAGCTTCATAAAGTGAAGTAGTTCCGGTTAGATCCAAAGTATCAGAAGCAGTAAGATTTAAATTCGAACATCCCCAAAAATAACTTCCTGAATTTCCTAATTTAAAGCTACCCCATTGTTGAATTTCAAGCAACTTTAATCTGTCTCCCCCATTATTAAATCTCCACCCAATCAATACACCATCTATTCTAATAGTGTAAATATTTTCTGAAGTATATGTATGAATTACTTCTGGTTGGTTCCAACTTGTAATTGTGTTATAATTTCCATCTCCCCAATTAATTGTGAAATTATAATTACCATTTGATTCCAATGGTAATCTAATTTGATTAATGAGGCTAGAACCTGAACTAGTTATGGTAGTATCCCATATAGAAATAAATGTGTAATTGGGATTTATTATATCGATTGTAAAGGTAACTGAAGACATTCCTATATTCCCCGCAGAATCATTTGCCCATGTATATATAGTGTTCAAACCTTCATTAAATGTTATATATTGTGCCGAAGTATAAGTTATATTCGTACCATTCCAATTGTACCAAATGGAATCAATTTCATTATTATCAGACACTGAAATATTTAGAAGCTGCGTGGTTTCATAATAAGGATAAGTTATATTAATAGGACTCTCAATTTGTACTATTGGAATAATTGTATCAATTGTAAAGGTAACTGAAGACATTCCTATATTCCCCGCAGAATCATTAGCCCATGTATATATAGTGTTCAAACCTTCATTAAATGTTATGTATTGTGCCGAAGTATAAGTTATATTCGTACCATTCCAATTATACCAGATACTATCAATATCAACATTATCCGACACTGTAATGTTTAATAATTGTGTAGCTATATTATAAGTGGTATTCATGGGACATTCAATTTGTACTATTGGAGTAATTGTATCTATTGTAAAGGTAACTGAAGACATTCCTATATTTCCCACTGAATCATTAGCCCATGTATATATAGTGTTCAAACCTTCATTAAATGTAATATATTGTGCCGAAGTGTAAGTTATATTCGAACCATCCCAATTGTACCAGATGGAATCAATTTCATTGTTATCAGATACTGAAATATTTAGAAGCTGCGTTGCAATATTATATGTGGTGTTCATGGGACTCTTAATTTGTACTATTGGAGTATTGATATCAATTGTAAAGGTAACTGAAGATGTTCCTATATTTCCTGCAGAATCATTAGCCCATGTGTATATAGTGTTCAAACCTTCATTAAATGTAATATATTGTGCCGAGGTATAAGTCATATTCGTACCATTCCAATTATACCAGATACTATCAATATCAACATTATCCGACA
>CAZGJX010000099.1:0-2999 GCA_964525635.1 uncultured archaeon | reverse complement strand
CAGATACTGAAATATTTAGAAGCTGCGTTGCAATATTATATGTGGTGTTCATGGGGCTCTCAATCTGTACTATTGGAGTAATTGTATCTATTTTATCTTTCTTTTTTGAAGAAGGAAAAAATAATACAAAAACAACAATAATTGAACTTATGAGAAGGATTAATATTAAAAAAATTGACAAAACTTTTTTATTGAGCATTAAAAAATAGTAAACTTATATTTTTTAAATTTATGTTAACATATAGAATCTTTTTGTAATTAATTCATGATTTTCTTTAAATGAAAGATGTTCTATAAGGAATCTTCATAAATGAATTAGACTTTATATTAAAGAACACTCACCTTATCAACCTTACAAAATTAAATAAAATTAAAATAACTAAAATTAAGACTTCAGAAAACTCAGCAGAAGAAATCTTTACCATTTTAATTAAAAAAGATGATAACAATTAAGGAGGAAATTTTCAAGTAATAATCCAAATTGATATCAATTATTAAAAGGTTAATTTTTATATTAGTTAGTTTATAATATATTTATATATAAAAATCAATAATTTCACTTAATTAGTCCTTTAAATTGTTTGTTTTTTATTAAATTAAAGAATTAATTAAAAAAAATAAATAATTATTCAATTTCAAAGAATTTTTTCTTTTGTTTTTCTTATGAATCTCCCTTTTCATCTTTTATTTTCTTTAATAGTTCATTATATTTCTTTTTACGTTGTTTTAAAATGAATTCTTCTTTTAATTGTGAAAAAATATCCCCTTTTTCTTTTTTTGATATTTTCTTTACATTATCTCCAAGATTGCTATAAAGATCCGCTGGGTTATCATCGAATAAAGATAATAAGATAATTAAAGCATTTCTAATCAAATCTTCATTTCCTGGTTCTTTTAATCTATCCATGATTTTTATAATTGCTATATTCTTAGATGTCTCAAGCTTAATTGGATCTTTACTCATCTTTAAAAATAGGTTAATTATTTTAGTATAACATTCTATTTCTTCATGACTACCATTTTCATTTTGAGACATTTTTATTTAAGAAATCCAAAAGAAATTATTCTATCTATTTTCCAGAAATATCTTGATCCTAAATTGGTTTGCATTTTTATTTGATTTTTACAATCATATATCAAGTGATAGTAATTTTATTTAATATTTTTGAAATTAGTTAATTGTTGTCTTTTTATATATATCAAGTCCTAAAGATTTAATTTTTGCCTTATGTCTATAATAAGTTCGTTTTGAATAATTCTTTTTTGTCCAATTTAAATGTTGCAATGCTTCACTTCTTGCCATTTCTATTTTTCCTTGATTAAGATAAAATTTTATTATGAAATCCCATTTTCTTGAATTAAATCCTTTTTTAGTACCTTTTGTATGGTTATTAACAAAAACTTTACCTTTTTGATACACTTGTCTTATTTCCTGAATTTCATCAACGATATTAAGATATTCTCCAACATCAGGATCAATTTCTTTATTCATTGATATTTTAAGCCATTCAATCAATTTGGCTTTTAGATTTCTCTCCCGTGATATATCATTTTTTATGTATTCAATTATTGATTTAAGCAATATCTCCGACAATATATTTCCCTTTTTTAATATTTAATTATGACATAGATCGGTTCTGTCATAATATTAAATTAATATTAATTTAAAAAGAATGGTTAAGATAATACCTAATCATCATTTTTCTCTATTTTAATTAGTGTTAGATTTTGCTATTTTAATAATTAAAGAGCAGTTTCATAAAGATACTCATTTTCTTACTAAATTTTAAATTAGAAAATAAAAATACTTTATTGATATTCTTTGATTTATCTAGAATGCAGTAATAATAAGTATTAAAAAGTAAAAATGTATTATTTATTTGAAATTTATGAGTAAAGTTTATACTTCTGCTTGCGTAATTATCCCCCCTGAAGAAATATGGGAACCTATACAAAAAATAAGAAGAAAATATGATCGGCAGATAAATAGATGGATGCCCCATATTAACCTATTTTATCCATTTATATACGAGAGTCAATTTGATAAAATTGTTGAAGATTTTAAAAAAATTTGTTATAAAATTGAACCTTTTAAAATAATATTAAGAAATTTCAAATTTTTTCAACATTCATCAAAAAATAGCACGATTTGGATCGAACCAGAACTTTTTATATTGATCATCCAATTTCAACAACAATTATTGAAAATAATTCCTTATTGTGATGATCTTAATAGATTTAAAAGAGGATTCCAACCTCATCTAAGCGTTGGTCAATTTAATACACAAAAAATAAATCAAACTATACAGAATTTGGAACTAAATTGGACAAAATTAGAATTTTTATTAAAAAAAATTTTTTTTATTAGTCGTATAAATGATAGAGGTTCATACTTTAAAATTAAAATGAAAATCCAATTAAAAAGTTAAAATAATTCTTCGAAAATGGATATTGATTGATATATTAAAGAAAAATAATATTTTCTAGATATTTGATATATGTTCAAATTTATCATAGGAAAAAGAAGAAAAAAATAAATATAAATGTATGAACAACCTTGTTTTATATGCTATTTTTTGGGTTTTTTATTTACCCTACAACTATACTGGAATTTTATATTCCAGCTATAGTTTCCCATTATATTTAATAATTCATTTTTCTATCAAAATCCTTTAATCAATGCTTTTCCTACTGTGTAACTCATAGTTAAAAATATAATTAAAAAACATTTATATTTTTTATTTTCTAAGTTTGATAATCAAAATAATTTAACTTTTATTGTTTTAATTGCTTTTGTATAGATTTTAGAATAATAAAATGAAAAAAAAAAAAATCGATAAAATAAATTAAAAAGATTTTTTTAAATCTTATATCATATTAAAAAAAAAAAATGGGTTTAATATTTACCCTATATATGTTTTTTGTTATTTACCTAATTTCAATATGACTCCATCGATAATTACCTACATAATGAATATAATAATATCCATCTTGTTTTG
>CAZGJX010000098.1:0-15182 GCA_964525635.1 uncultured archaeon | reverse complement strand
TCCGTTTAAATACTGTCCTGATTTATCATCATTTTTGGAAACTATGACTTACCCTTATCATATGCTTTTTTTAATTCTAAAGCGGAATCTTGCATAATTATATCTTTTATTTTAATCTAAAATAATATAATAGAATAAGATATACTTTCTTAAAAGAAAGAGAGTTTGAATTTATAAAAAACTAAATTTATATTAATTGTTAAAAAAAATAATGAAAAAAATAGTAAAGTTAATTTTATAAAGGAATAGCAGTAAGCTCTAGTTCATCAGATATACCTTCAACGGTCTCAATAATAATTATTATGGTGTCCCAACGATCTATACCTCCACTTAGAGCGAATTCTAAAATAGCACATTCTTGAGGACCTAAGTCTATATCTCCATATGTTATATTAATCTTCGAGGTAGTTAAAGACACAGCACTTACACAATCCGCGACATTAAGAGTCAAATCAGATATTCCTACATTTTTAACGGTTATCCATCCAGTTGCATTTCCAGTTTCTGTATCAACGTATATACTTGAAGCATTATATCCATGAACTTTATTAAGGATTTTAATATCCTCACTACCAACAGTGCCGTTTAATGTATATATAAATCCTGCATCAGAAGCAACTTTTTTATCATCAAAATAAGCAGAAATACTCATGCCAATTTCATCATTAACCTTGAAAACATTACTATCAACGTTAATGTTTATAATTGTTTCTTCAGTAACATTTAAAAGATATCCCCCAGCAGGTGTCCATTGATAGTCGGATGAGTCTATGAATGACCAATTACCATTTAGAAGAGATAATTCATATAAGCTGATTTTATTGGTACCAGTATTTTTAACTTTAAGATTGATTATAGTACTTCCATTTTCATACGTAAAAGCATTAGTATATGCATCAGGAGAGATATAATTACGAATTGATGCATCTGTTAATGCATAAAATTCTGGTGAAACAATTCGTTCCTGTGGTATTATTGATAATTGATATTGTTTTGTATCAGTCTTTAAATTTGATGTAAATATTGTCGTATCTTCTACATCATTCATAGTTACAACACTTACATTATTCATAGTACCTATTATATTACTTCCCCACCTCATTGAGAATGGAACAGGCGAATTAGGAAGATATGCTAATGAAGTTGCTCCTGGCTCAATTATAGAAGATCCTTCTATATAATCCACTGTTGTAAATTTGTTATTGATTGAATTTACATAGAAACTATCGATAACAATAGGATTTTCACCGATATTCTCAACTTCAATATATCCATCATCTACTCCCGTTGTTTCATTATACACGAAAATACTGTTTTCTCTTATAATCTTTATATTCCCTGGTTTAGCTTCTTTAACAAAGAAATAACTTGTCGAGTTACTAAATGTATAAGTCCTTCCTCCGAGTGCTTCTGATGTAGCAGTAATCTCTAATTGGGCAGTATCATATTCATTGAAGAGAGAAGCACCACTACCATCGCTTGTATTAAACCAAATAATATCTTCTTCACCTTCTTCTAGCTTATTATTACCAAAGGACCTACCCATATCAAAAGTTCTCGTTTCATTGTTAACTTTTATATCAGAAATTATTATTTCTTTAGTTCCAATATTCTTCACTTTAACTGTTCCATAACCACTATCAAAGATTTGTGGTTCTTCAATGATAAATTGTGATTCTAATGGAGTGTAATCAATTTTATATAGCTTAACTAAAAGATTGCTTGAGAAATACCCCGCATTAGGGTCACCAGGATCATTAGGATTTGGGGGCCTAAAAACGTCAAATTGATAATTACCGTTTGTAGGTATTTTATCTGCCCAGAATCCTCCATTATCAACTGGGCGAGCATTTATTTTATTGATATAATCTTGAATAATTGTACCATCTGCATAATTACCATCTGGGTGGCCCTCATAAGGTTCATCTACCGTTGGTAATCCATAAAACATTAATTTTGCTAATTGACTATCAAACCATTTATCTTCTTGTCTATAAGATGTATCATTATAATATTCCTCTTCATCAAATACAGAAGTTTCCTTCCAGTTATCTTCTTCTAATCCCCAACGTTTATATTTCTCATAATGATCATTGCAAATTCTTAACATCCATTGCCATTTTCCTTCATCTCCTCCCAATCCATCATATAAGAATCCAAAATACACTAGTACATAATCCGCTTTAAGCAATTTCAATATTTTTGCACTATATATCTCATTTGTTTGCATTAATGCCATTCCAGTCAGACCATTTCTGGAGGAATTAATATTGGCATTATCATTAACAGTTGTCATATTTCCTATTGGGGTTAGCCAATATCCATAATCCCACCAACTTACAACAACAGTATCCCCAGGCAAATTATTCTGCATCCATGTTAAAGATTCTTCCCAATCATGAAGAACCCCTCCTGGAACCATCTGTCCAGAAGACATTTGGACGGAAATATCGACTGCGTGGGTAACTTGAACAAGGCATAAGAAGCCAACGATAAGATAAACACCATAAACTTCCTTTTTCCCTAATGTTTTTTTCCTTCTCATTAATTTTGTTCTTTTACGACTTACACCTACTTTTCTTTTTCCATGAAAACTACCAAATATTTTTAACACATTAACTAATCCATAAGAACCCATTAATGCTGCAGCAGGAGCAAAGACTAACATAATTCTTATCATACTTCCAGTAAAATAGAATAATAATAATGTAAAAACTAATAAGAAGATGTCTGCACTATTATATCGTTTGAAACAAAAGTATATTCCTAATGGTAATAACATTAGAGGAATTAAGATATCATAATAAAATACACTCCAAGAGCTTGGCATATGTTCTGCTACTGATGCTACTAAATTTATTTGATTTCTGAACAGAGGGTTAAGAACACTATTGAGTCTTGCACCTATTCCAAAAGGAATGAGTTTTGGATTCACCCAAATTATTACAGCTACAACTATAGCAGTAGGAATTATTCCCCATTTAATAAAATTCGTCACTCTTCTATACGTATTGGGCATAGTCTTTTTCCTAGTATAAAGAATATGATAAAATATTATGAGTATCGTGAAGAGCAATATTCCCCCAATATCTATACTAGTGAATAACTTTTCAAATTTAAAGAAATAGTAAAAACTAGCAATTAATAGTCCAACTCCTTGAACTCCTGCGTAGGCAATTAGAACATTTGAATTATATTTATTTAATAGAATTAATAAAATACATACAATTGGTATAGTGTAAAATACGAATTCATATCCTCCCCAACTCAATGCTAAATACCCAGAAAATATACCTCCTAAAATAGAATAAGTTGTTCTTCCAGTTCTCAAGGTTTTTAAAAAGAAGAGAAAAGTCATAATAGTAGCAAAAACACCAATTGTTTCATTATCAAAAAATCCAGCTATAGTTCTTTGCATATATCCCGGACTAAACGCCAGGAAAAATGCTGCTAATAATCCAACTTTCCTATCTAAAATCTCTTTTCCAAGAAAATATATCGCTAATACTGTCAATCCTGCCATAAACGCAGGAAAGAAGTAGCATACATCGTATAATGAAATAGGAAGTCCAAGAAAATTAAGTATATCATGGAAAAAGACTACAGTGAAAGTTAAACCAGGTCTTAAGTAAAATCTATCAATTCCCTGAGGATACCAACTTTTGATATCATGCCAAATAAAATACTCATAAGGACCATTTTGAGAGAGATATTCTGCGTTATAATATTGAATCCAAGGATCAAAGGCTTTTATTAATTGTTCATCTTGAAGTAATGGTGATAATCTTAACCATATTGCTAATATAAACACTAAAAATAAAGCTGTGTAAAATAGAATGTTTTGCTTCTTTATTGTCACACTAGCACTTACACGATCGCGTAAGTTTTTAGTAGTATTGATGATCTTCGACATAAATTATCTACAATTTTTAATTATATAACTTTTTAAAAAAACATAATAAAAGTTAGATAATAAAAAATTCGTTAAAATTAAAATTTTATTTTTTAGAACAACTAGTTTAAATTATTATTTAATTTGTTGAATAATTCTGATGAATAATTGTTATACATTAAAAAAAATTCAGATTATATTATTTTATAAAAAAAAACAATGATTAATAATATTTATAATAAAATTAAATCTAAAGTATATACATCAGGTTCAATTCTATAATTATTATGGTTGCTGAACAAAAATTTTTTTTCAAGTTTTATTATATTGGAGGAAAGGATTTCTATGGATCCCAAAGACAGAAAATACTACCAAGCATAGAAGAAAATCTAATTAATAAATTTAAAGAAAAGAATTATATTGATGATACACAATCTTCAAAGTTTGAGTCTGCTAGTAGAACTGATAGATATGTTTCTGCCAGAGGAGCGGTATTTTCATTAATAACTAAGAAAAAACCAGTATTAATGGAGTTAAATTCATCTTTACCAAAAGATATTGGATTATGGGCATATTCTTTAGTTCCTAGTGATTATTCGCCAAGATTTAATGCAATATTAAGACATTATAAATACATTGTTCCTCAACCCTTTAGTTATTTAAAGAAAAAATATAATATTAATATTCGAGTCATGGAGAAAGCATGTAGAGCATTAATAGGCAACCATGATTTTCTAAATTTCTCAAAAAGAAGTAAAGAAAAAAAAAAAACTATCAGAGATATGAAATTTGTAGATTTAAATCTTATAAATGATTCTTTGATTCTGGAGTTTAAAAGTAAGGCATTTTTAAGGCAACAAATAAGAAGAATTGTAAAAAAAATTCTTGAACTTGGAATGGGAGATATTACCTTTACAGAATTTATAAATTTATTAGATACTTCAGAATATGTCTCATATGAACCAGCTGATCCTAAAGGATTAATATTATGGGATATTGAATACGATAAAAATATAAAATTTATGATTGATAAGAAATCAATTGACCGTTTAAATTATCATTTTCAATCTCAGGAGTATAAATATTGGCTTCAATATAATTTATTCAATATCATGCAAAAGAACGATTTTAGCTAATAAAGCTTGTAATTGAATTTCTTCAGTTGCCCCTTGTGTAAGTCTATATTCGAATTCTGCTAAAATCTTAGATAATTCAATTTTCATTAGTTCTGGAATATTAAGATTATAGATTTCTCTATGTATATTCTTAATAATGTTCCTTCCAGATAGTCCATAATTATTAATTATCTCCCCTAATAATTTTATTGATAATTCTAATTCTCCTTGTATCGCTACATTTAATATTACTTTTATTTTCTCTGGTGGTACTTCCCCTGCTACTCGAAAAACAATTTCTTGGTCAATTTTATTAGAGATTGTACCACATGATTGTAAATAATTTATCGCTCTCCTTAAATCTCCTCTTGACACATCAACTAAAGCATTTAGACCATCAGGATTTATTTCGATATTCTCTTTTTGGGCGATACTTTTAATTCTTTTTTTTATATCTTCATTTGAAAGAGAAGAGAATCTGAACACTACACATCTAGATTGAATTGGTGGTATGATTTTATTTGAATAATTACAAATTAAAACCATTCTACAATTTTTAGTATATTTTTCCATTGTTCTTCTTAAAGCTTGTTGAGCAGGAGAGGTCATATTATCAGCTTCATCTAATATTAGAATTTTATAAGAAATATCCATAGGAGGTCTTGCTTTTGCAAAATCCTTGATATATGTTCTAATAACATCAATACCTCGAGCATCACTCGCATTTAATTCTAAATAAGTATGATTTATTGCCATTTTAGACCCGTATAATTCCCTTACCATCGCTAGGGCAGAAGTTGTTTTTCCAGTACCTGCAGGTCCTGCAAAAATAAGATGAGGCATGGATTTATCTTTAATAAATTGCTTTAATCTTTTTAGAATTCCAATTTGATTAACTACATCATCTAAAACTCGAGGTCTATATTTTTCTACCCAAGGACGGTTTGACATATCTATTTATTAAATTAATTGATAATTTAAAAATAAAGTGATTTTAACATTAAAATATTTATTATTAGAGAATTAGGATTTTATTTCATTATATGTAAAAATTAGATAATCACTTAAATATAAAAGCTCTGAGGTAAGCGAATCAAAATTTATCTATATTTCATACTTTTTTATTTATTATTTGAGATGGTTAATATAATATTCAATTCCTTCCTTTTTTATATTAAATTTAAAAAAAAATATTCTAAAAATACAAGATTTTTATGACAGATTTTAAAATTGAGAAGATTAAAGCAAGATGGATTATTGATTCTCGAGGAAATCCTACTGTTGAATGTGATGTTATTTCAAATAATATTATGGGGAGAGCAGCTGTACCTTCTGGAGCCTCAACAGGAGAATTAGAAGCCTTGGAATTAAGAGATAAAGGGAATGAGTTTTTAGGAAAACATGTAACTAAAGCGGTTGGAAATGTTAATAATATTTTAGCTAAAGAATTAATAGGTTTGGATGTTAGGGAACAAGAATTAATTGATAATAAAATGATTGAAATTGATGGTACCAATAATAAAAAAAATTTAGGAGCAAATGCTATACTCTCTGTTTCATTAGCAGTTGCAAAATTGGCTGCCAATCTAAAGAATATTCCTTTATTTGAGCATCTTTATGAGTTAAGCTATAATAAAACAAGAAAAGATTATTTATTACCACTTCCATGTTGTAATATACTAAATGGAGGAGAACATGCAGGTAATAATCTTTCAATACAAGAGTTTATGATTCTTCCTGTTGGAGCTGATTCATTCTCTACTGCAATTCGTTATGTATCAGAGGTATATCATGTTTTAAAAGGTATTTTATCAAAAAAATATGGTCCAAATGCAATAAATGTTGGTGATGAAGGCGGATTTGCTCCTGATTTGACATTGACGAGAGATGCGTTAAATGTTATAATTGAGGCAATTGAGGAAAGAGGATTCACAATGGGAAAAGAATTTGTTTTAGCTATGGATGCTGCTGCAAGTGAATTCTATAAAAATGGAAAGTATGATATTGATGGAAAAGTATTAACAGAAGAAGATTTATTGCAATATTATGTAGATTTAACAAAAGAATATCCATTAACATCTATTGAAGATCCTTTTGATGAAAAGGATTTTTTAAATTTTGCAGAATTAACTAAAAAAGTTGGTAATTCAATTCAAATTGTAGATGATGATATTACAGTGACAAATATTAAGATTCTAGAAAATGCGATAAATCAAGGTGCTGGTAATGCATTATTATTAAAGGTAAATCAAATTGGATCCCTAACTGAAGCTATAAAAGCAGCGAAAATGTCTTTTAAAAATAATTTTAATGTTATGGTTTCTCATCGATCAGGTGAAACAGAAGATGCATTTATTGCAGATCTAGCTGTAGGACTTTGTTCGGGACAGATAAAAGCGGGAGCAACAGCAAGATCTGATAGATGTGCTAAATTTAACCAATTATTACGGATTGAGGAATTACTAGGAGAAAATGCAAAATATCCTAAAGATTTTAAATCTTGGAGTAATTTCCAATAATTTTTTTTATTTTATTCTTATTAGATATTTTTTAAATTTCCCTTAATTCTATTAAAAAAATAATTAATGCTTTAAATATCTTTTAAAATAAATAAAAAAAAATGTCTTTTTGCATAAGATGCTTATTTTTTTAAAAATCTATACACATCAACATTTATATTTTTTCTACTTTGTGTATGAAATGGAAATGCTTTTTCAAGAACCATATTATAAGGAAGAATATAATCAACTTCCCAATGTCGTCGTTTTGCAAAATCTTTAAAAAATCTTTGAACTTTTTGATTGGCTATATGAATTGAATATATAACATCTGATATTGAAAATGCTTTTTTCAGAAAAAATCTATCAGCATGTTCTTTTTGAATTCCAAATGGAGGATTCATAATTGTTGTAATTTTCAAGTCTTTAGGTAGTTTTTCTTTTTTTATTTCTAAATTTTCTACAGTACAACATAATGGAAAAATAACATTCTCTAATTCAAGAAAGTTTATGTTTTTTTGTAAAATTTTTAGAGCATTGGCATCTAAATCAATACTAATAATAGTATGAGCATTTAGAAAAGCACTTGCTATAGATAATCTTCCTGTTCCAGATCCCATATCAAAAATAAATCTATTTTTTATATCATTAAATTCAAAACCTGCGAAAAAGATAATATCAACTGCACATACAGCATCAATTGTATATTGTTCTAATTGAATTTTAGGATTTGTAAAACTTTCAACATTTTGAACAATAGAAATAAGATCTTTTTTTCTTATTTTAATTTCCTCCATATAATTTTAACGATCGTAATATTCATTATCAATAAATTTATTTACATTAATAAATTTTAAATAAATAGAAGAGAAACATATGAGAAAAAAGTTCGGTTTTGTTGTGATTCATGAAAAAACTATTAAAAAATAAAGATATTGTGTTAACTGGAGAATATTTAGGAGTAGTTGAAGAATATCTCCCTGACAAGGATTCTACTTATGTAAAAGAAGGTGCCATTTATGCAACTAAAAGTGGATTAATATCTTTAGATATGGATAAAAGAAAAATTAATATAGAAACTCACCAAGATAAAGATAGAAAAATAGTGAAAATTGGTGATATTATATTAGGTTCTATTTTATTTGTAAGAAAATATTCTGTGGGTTTAAATTTTTATACTATTAACAGAAAAGTACATTTTAACTCTTATTTCTTTGGAAATATACATGTAAGTCAAATATCTAACAAATATGTAGAACAAATAACAGATGCTTTTCAGGTTACAGATATAATTCGAGCAAAAGTTATTGAAGAAAAAGAGAATGAGTATGATTTAACTACAACAGGAAAGAATCTTGGAGTAATCCATGCTGACTGTTCGGTATGTGGAACACCTTTAGATAAAATGGGATATAGTAGATTACAATGTTCTATGTGTGGAAATAAAGAAAATCGTAAGTTAGCAGGTGATTATAGAGATATTTCATATCATTTAAGATTCTAATTCTAAAATATTTATTTTTAATAATAGCTATTTTTTGATAAATTATGACTAAAGGAAAAAAAATTATACGATTCTACAATAATACTGGTAAATTAGAAAACATTGTAAAGTTTCTCGAATCAATTCAAAAAAAGATAGATTATTTAGATATAAATTGTACAGTAGAAGGAAAAGTTATTAAAATTAAATTGTCAGGTCCAAGAGATCTACAGCATCTTGCTATCGGAAGAATAAAAGATTTGGCAGAACAATTGTTAGAATAATTATTGATAAAAGATAGTATAAGCTTAAAACTATTTATAAACAATCAAAAAACTGGTAAAAAAAACAAAGAAGTTTATTATTCTAAATTTCGAGAAATACCTCAATTTTTCTTTTTTCAATACAAATAATTGCTATTTACAATAGTTTGAATAAATCTTAGATTACTTAAATCAAAAAACATTTATTTTATGAAATACTATTTTTAATAAGTACAATTATTTAGGAGTTATTTTAATGGCAAAGAAAAAAGAAGAAGATAAAGATGAAGAAGGTTTTGACGACTTAGAGGAACTAGAAGATCAAGAAATTGAAATTGTTTATCCTAAAATAGAAAAAGGGAAAAAAAAAGATAAAGTTGATGATTTAGAAGCCGTAGATGATCTAATGGAAGGAGAGGAAGAAGATGTTGAATTCGAAGAAGAAGAAGAAGAAGTCCCAGAATATAAATATCTAGATTTACAAATAATCAAGAAAGAAGGGGAAAATAATTATGAAATTCTTGTTGATGGCCAATCTCATGGCTTTTTAAATGTCTTTGTAAAACATCTATTAGCTTTAGAAGGAGTAGATATTGCAGCTTATAAAAAAAATAATGTTGAATCTCCTAAAATATTTATAAAATTAAAAAAAGGTTTTAAAATAAAAGAGATTTTAAGAACAGGGATCAGTAATTTAAGAAATGAAGTAATTCAAGTTCAAAAGATTTTTAAAAATCTTACATAACTTTGAATTCCTTATAATGATAATTTTTTAAAGTTATGCGAATCATCAATATATAATGGCTTATTCTTTTTTAATTAATAATATCCCAAAGACTCAAAAAGCAATTGGTACAGATAAAGGTCTAGCTAAAATTGGAGATGGAATTGTTAATTTAACATATTCAGTTGCTAAATCCATTTGTTTAACAAGAAATCATAATAAAAATATCACTATTCGAACGGGTCAAAAAGTCAGTAAAAAAATTTTAGCTGAAGCGTTAAGGAAAGCAAATATGAAAGATTTTGCGAGAAATAGGGCTGATGCTCATGATCTTGCTGATACAGTAGAAGCAATCATTGCTTACGTTTGGATAAATAATAATATTACAATTAATGAGATTATTGATTTTTTGGTAAATCAATTATCAAAAAATATTGTTGATAGAGGATTAGAAATAGAAATTGCTTCCAATGCTTTTAATAAACTTCTTTTGAATGTAAAAAAATTTTTACCTGAAGATAAAACATGAAAGATTATCCAATTGTTTATGGATTTGATGATGCAACATTTCAATTAAGTGCGGATTCTACTCATACGTATTTAATTGGTGTTATTTGTCAGGGAATACGAATGGTAAGAGTAGAAAAAGATTTAATTACCATTGATGGTAATGATGCTACAGAAAAATTAATCGAATTAATTCAACGAAATAAAGATCATGTTCAATATATATTTACACATACAATAACTTTTGGAGGATTTAATCTTGTTAATATCAAAGAAATTTATAATAAGACTAATAAACCAATCATCGCTGTTACTGAACGAGAAGTAGATATTGATTCAGTTAAAAATGCCTTAATTAATAAATATCCTAAAAATTATAAACAAAAATTCAAGATGATCAGTGAAGCAGGTAATTTATATGAAACTAAAATAAGTACAGCTGCAGGGAAATCAAAGATATACTATCACGCGATAGGAATAGAAGTTGACGAAGTAGAACAATTATTCCAGAAAGTAAGTATCGATTCAAAATTGCCTGAATGTGTTCGAATGGCTCATATAATTGGGAGAGCTTTCCGAGGATATTAATAAAGTAATTTAGTTTAAAAAACTTCAAGATTTGAATTGGATATAAATTCTAATTTAGAAGTCTTATCACTGAGGATTACTATAGCAAAGTAAAATTAATTATGAATTTTCTTTTTGATTTATTTCATATTCAAAAATCTCACGCATTCTTTTATGTAAATCTGATTTAATAGCACTCATACCATAGGTTTTTATACCTAATGTTTTCTCAACATCATCAGGACTCATAGCATTATCAAGATCTTGTTTATTAGCAATAGCTATAACTTTAGAACCTATATAGTTAGAAAATCTGTTAAGGATTTCTTTAGTTTTTTCTAAATTCTTTTTTGTTGAATCGCAAACTAAAACTGTTAATCCAGATTTACGTAAAAAATCTTTCCACATAAATCTAAACCTCTCTTGCCCGCCTAAATCCCAAATTGAACATTTATTACCATTTAAAATAGAATCCTCAATTTCTAAACCAACCGTAGGACTCCTTTCTTTTTGCATCTCCTTTCCTTGAAGTAGAGAGACTAAAGAAGTTTTCCCTACTCCACCTTCTCCTATTATACATATTTTTCTTTTTATGTCTATCAAATTTAATACCAATTGCAAAAAAATTATCTTAAGAAAAACAACGAAAGCACTTTTCAAAAAATTAAATAATACTCAGATAATATGCAACCAATAGATCTCAAACTTGTTAAAGATAGAAATTGATAAATATTGAAAAAAAAGAAAAAATTCCTTGATATAACTTCAAATAATTATGATTATCCTTTCAATTAGATGAAATAATCTTTCACAATTTTATCAATTGGTCTTAAAACCTTTAAATCTCCATCCCATTTTTCCAAGATCTTTGAATAAATCACTTCAATTTTTTCAATAAAATTATTTAAAAGAATTTGAAGTGAATTTAACTTTACTTTACAAATCAAAACTCCATAGATATAATGACCTGGTTGGATAATGATTATTTTTCCTTTTTTTTCAATAACAGATATATCTTCTTTTTTACTGATATGTTCCAACATCATTTTTAAGCTTGTAATTTTGCCAGAAATAGAGGAATCATATTGATCATCATCTTCACCTATAAACGATTTTTCATATATAAGTAATCCTGATTTATGTATAATGTAAATATTTTCAACCTTCTTTTGCCAATCATACTCTAAAAATGAAGGAATAGATATAAAAAATAAAAATAGGAATATAATTGCACCTATTTGTAATAAATCTCCTATTACACGTGAAATTAATCCGAATAAATCTATAATAAAATCAATTGTTAGACCAAAACCAAAAATAAGAAATATGATCCCCAAAACTAATTTCAGATATTGAAATTTATAGTTACCTAATATCGGATTTGATTTGAAAATAGAACCTAATTCTATTGAATAAAAAATAAAAAATAGAAGAAAAATTATCCAAAATGTAAATGTGATTAACTGCCCAGAGTATATATCGATAAAAATTATTAATATAAATAAAATAATATCTAATGTGAATATCAATGTAAATAAATATCTTTTTAAAAATATTTTATTTTTTTCAATAGTATAAAAAAAAATAACACACCCAAGCATTAATGAGACATAACCACAGTTAAGACATATATATCTTAAATCAAGAGAGATCATATAATAATCTCCTATAATAAAAAAAATCCACATTAAAGAAAAACCTAAAAATAAAAATACATATCCTTTTTCCTGCAGACTTTTTAATTCTTTTTTAAATTTTAGAGTACGATTTAGAAAAACTAAAGCAAATTCTAAATATATAAATACAATTATCCACTCAATAACTAATAATACATCTGCTATAGGTCCATCTAAGGGAAATTCAATTTTATCAAAAATCATAAAAGATCTTTAGTTTTTAATTTGTTTTAAATATATCTTCAATTATTTGATTAAATTCTAAAAATATTTGACTCTCTTTATCCTCAATTAATTTTAAATCTTGTAATATAGATCCATATAACTTAGTAAATTCGTTCTTTATCAATTTTAAAACATATCTGATACTTACCATATCTTTTTTAACCAAAATGCAATATGTAAGAAAATTAAAATCATTCTCACCTTGATTTAATAAAATTAAATATTCACCTTGTCTTATCTTTTCAATCTTTGACTCTTTAGATTTTGTCATTGCTGATACTATTTTTTCCATCCCAATTATTCCACCAGAAAATATTATGTTATGACTTTTAGAATTTTGCTTAGATATTAATTCTTCTTCATTTACTTTTATAAAATTATGTTGAAAAATAATTTTCAATCTATTTATGTCAAGAATATAGAGATTTAATATATTTTCTTGCCAATTAAATTCTAAAAAGATGGGAAAATCATATATTGAATAAAAAACTATTAGTTGTCCTAAAATAACTAATGGATTAGAAAGAAGTGTGATAATATCTTGTACATCAGATGAAAAAAGATATGGATGTCGTTCAGTTCCAATCACTACGATGAAAATAATTATTATGTCTCCAATAAGCACCGATAACAATCTATTCCTAATAGTTCCAGTAGATTTTTGTATTAACAATATATGAAAAAATAACATATAAAGTCCACCAATAACAAGAGATATTAGAATTAGAATTTCAAAAAGTGCTATATCATTAATTATGAAAATTAGAATTGATATCATAACAGAAATAAACAAAACTATTCTTGTGATACGTATATCAATCAATTCATTATAATATTTTTGAGATATTATCAGCAAAAATAAAATAACAGCTATAGATATTGAGATGTGTGAGATTTTAATAAATAAATTAGATAATAACAAATCATCAATATAATAGCTATTAATTGAACGGATTACAATCCCCGTAAATCCAAAACCATATAAAAAGGCAAAGGCTAAAGAAATATTGTTAATCTTTAACTTTTCCTTTTTATATCGAAAATAAAGGTAAAAACAATATGCACTTATTTGGTAAGCAATAATTAAAACTATAAAAATGAAAGGATAATGAAAATCTTTAAATTCATTTCCCATAAATAATCATTGGTTTTTTAATTTTATATTTAATATATTTTTATTATATTGGTATTTCTTTTGAAATATCTAATTTTAAGAATATTTATATTTTCTTTAATTTTTATCAATACAAATACAAATCGGGATATAAATAAATTTATTGATAAAAATTAAAATAAACAATCCTTTTATTATTGACAATATTTTTTACTAATATAATTAATAATTAATTTAGAATATATATAAAAGATTCCTTCTTTAAAAGAATAATATTTATATCCCAATTTATAGAGGGGTTAAGGATTTCATTTGATGCTGCATTTAAAATATGCGTCTTCGGAGATTCCGGAGTAGGAAAAACTTCACTAATTAATCGGTTTATTACAGATAAATTCGATTTAGGTGTAGGAAAAACAATGGGAGTTAGTATTAATTCTAAAAATTTAGTTATTGAAGGTTTAAAATTAAATCTACAAATATGGGATTTCATCGGGGATGAACTGTTTAGACCTCTTTTACCTAACTATGCTCGGGGTGCTTTCGGAGGAATATTTATGTATGATATTACAAATAAAGAAAGCCTTTTAAATATAGATAAATGGTTTTCGCTATTTCGAGATAAATTAGTTGAATGGCGAGGTCAAATACCAATTTTAATTGTAGGAGGTAAATCAGATTTGACTACGGAAAGAAAATTAACTCTTGAACATGCTTCTAATTTATCTAAACCTTATAATATTCTTGATTATTTTGAATGTTCTTCAAAAACGGGAGAAAATATAGAAAAAGTATTTATGACTCTAATTATCGAAATAATGAAGAGATCTAAGTTTATTTAAAATACCATTGTCAAATCTATATAAGGAGTATTTGAAAAAAAAAGAAAGAGAAAAAAAAAGATTTATTTCTTGACTAAAGGAGTTTCACAACAAGAAAATTCACATTCATGTTCACAACCACATGAATTCTCTCCACATTCCTTACATTCTGATTTAACTTCTAATTGTAAACCACAATCAGGACATTCTAAAATATCGCCTACTTTTAAATCATGACATCCAACCATTTTTTAAAATCATCTCTAAAGTAAATTACTAAGAATGATTTATAATTGA
>CAZGJX010000097.1:0-15446 GCA_964525635.1 uncultured archaeon | reverse complement strand
TGTTATTATAAAAGAAAGTAATATGGAGGTATATAAGAATTATAGGACACTAAGGAAATTTAAATATTTAGAATATATTCAATAAAATTTTATTGTTCTTTTCTGTATATTTCAGAACCAGGCGAGGGTTAACTAGTTAATTATTATAAATAATAAAAGAAAGTAAAAAAAAAAACATGATTTTTCTAGTTAATAATTTATTTTCTTCTTGGTTTTGTTTTTTTTTTAATTAGTGAATATAAATCTTGTATGAATTCTTTCAGATTATTTGTTTTATATTGTACTCCCAATTTTGTGGTTAGTAATGGAGGTATAAATTCTTCCTTTATAAAAACAGGAATGATTTTTTTTTTCATTTTATGGGCCACCATCCATTCTGTTCTAACGGCTTCTGATTCATTCGCATTTTTTGAGCAGAAAACAATAACTATATCAGCAATTGCTAAATTATCATTCATATACACATATATATCATCATCCATATTTTCCTCCCAAAATAAAACTTTTTCAATATCAGGATATGAGTTGCTTAAAATATTGGAAATTCTCTGAATTTCATATATATTTGTATCAGAAGTAGCATAACTAATAAATATTGTAAGATTTTTGGAAAAGTCTTCAGAGATATCAGTATAAGAATCACCTTTCATTAATCCTGATTTCAAATCTATACACTCCCCAAGAAAGTCCCAAACTCTCACAGAGCCGTTATAATCCGCCCCTATTACTAAATATGAATTTGGAATAAATTTAACACATTGTACAAAAGATTCATGAAGAAAAGGTCCATATGTTTTTCCATTAATTGTGTCCCATACTATCACTGTTTTATCACCTGAACCTGAGGCAATATATCTTCTATCGAAAGATATTGCGATTGAGTTAATTCCTCCTTTATGACCCTTGAGTGTTTTAATTAAATCTCCCGTATTTAAATTCCATATTTTAATTGTTTTATCTAGTGAACCTGATACAAGATATTCTCCTTTTGGACATATCTTAATTGAGCTAATAGCAAATTTATGACCTTCAACCTTATATTTAGGTTCATTTTCACCCCAATTCCAAATATAAATATTCCTTCCGCTACTAATTGCTAAATATTTTCCATTTGGGGATATTGCTATAGATTTCAATCCAGATTCTTCTTCTTTTAAAGTTCTTATTATCTTCTTTGTACTCCATTTTGTAATTTTTGCTGTTTTATCTTCAGAAGTACTGATAATATAATCATCATTAGGAGAAATTAAAACGTCAAAAATCGCTCCTTCATGATCTGTAAAATTTCGCATTAAATTTCCAGTGTCTAGTTTCCATAATTTTATTGTGTTATCTTCAGAACCACTTACAATACGACTACCATCAGAAGAAAGATCTAGACAAATAATTTCATCATCATGACCATCAATTTTTATATTTAAATCTCCTGTTTCTAAATTCCAAATTTTTATTGTTTTATCTAAAGAACCAGTAATTACATATATTCTATCTGGGGTAATTGTAAAAGTATAAATCGCTTTATTATGAGGTTTATATTCTTTTAAGAGTCCTGCTATAGATATTGTTTCATCACTCGGTAAACAAAAATTTGTATTTTCCATAATACCACTTAATTATATTATTATCTCTCATATGGTTTTTTCTTTTAAAATTGATATATCTTTCCTTTTTCTGGAATTATAATATTTCCTGATAAACCTAATTGTTCAAATGTTTTAGGATTTTCTGTATGGATTGGGATGATATTTTCGGCATTAATTTTTTGTAAAGCATCGATTAGATCATCTACGGAACAATGACCTGATGAATGAATGGTTTCTGTTTTTAAGATTCCAAAATGTTCTAACCATGCTGTTAGTTTTTCTTCTTTAATTTCCATTTCCTCATTGAATGGATCTGTTGTAGAATTAATATACATAATTGAATCTTTTTCTTGATTTAAATCAATTAATTCACTTAGCATAAAGAAATCTAAATAAAGTAAATATTTTTCTGGTTCTTTAATTATATCTCTATAAGTCAAGTAATTACCATCTTCAAAAATCTGTTTTTCATGTGTTCTATAATCTGCTGATTCAAATTTTCCCCATCCTTTTCTTCTCAAATAAACCTTAAAATTCTCATCATTATATTCTGGGAAATTATATGCACTATAAAAATCTTTTATAACTTTTTCTTCCATATTATCTAAACTTGTTCGATATTTATCAATAAGGAGGAATACTTTAGGTGTTATTGCAAAAATCCGATTTAATTTCTTTGCTAACTTATAATATAACAATATTCTATCAAGATTTCTTATAGGAAAATTTACCAATATCAATCCAGGATGCATTCTCATTAAATCTCGAGAACGGATTTCTACATCCTTCTCACTTTGATCTTCTATTCTATATTTTCCACTTTCAAAATCTTCTATAGATGGAACTCTTGTACCTTCAGTAATAATTGCTATTGGATTGGAATTATGAGCCATATCGATAAATCTATCAACCCATTCTTTATGAAAGCCATGTCTTCTAAAATCTCCTGTATATATTACACTTCTTCCGTCATTTTCAATGATATAGGAACATGCCCCAGGTATTGAATGATCTACGATATATTGTGTTATATTAACCACACCCTTTGATGTATTAAAAGAATATGGTTTTTCATTTTCCATAATATTTACTTTGCGTTTAATCTCATCATCTTTATAGTCATTTTTAGTTGCTCTTTTATATTGAATTTCAGCATCTTTTTTTTGTCTTTTTTTTGGTACCATTTTAAATGATTCATAGAAATTTAAAATCTCTGGTATTAATTGGTCTATTGATGTTTCTGATAGATATTGTATGAGATCGTATGAGATCCAATTGAGATAAATTGGTGTTTTTTGTCGAAGAAATCCTGCAAATTTATAATGATCCATATGTGCATGAGTTAAGAAAAAAGCATCAATTAAATTAGTGTCACTTAAATTAATTTTATAATTAGGTTGATTGAGAATATCTTTAAAGGGTGTTATTAAATCATTTCTGTATATTTTGTTAACAGGTGGAATAAGATTAAGATATAAATAATCAATAATCCCATTGAATTTTCTGGGATTAAGAAATTCAGAGAAATATTGATTACTGTCTTTAAATGAAAGACCAAAATCGAAAAGAAATTTCTTATCTCCTATATTAATAAATATTTTGTTACCCCCAATTTCATTAACTCCACCATAAATCTCTAATTCCATAAATTTGAGTTCCTCAATAATATTAAATTTCTAATTTTTTTATAAAATAATCCTTAATTTTTATTTTTTGTTAAGAAGAGTTTAACAACAAAATAATTTGACCTTTTTGAGTCCACCAGTAAAATTTATACAATATTATAAAATCAGAAAAAAGTTAGGAAATATAATAATTGTAAAATGGTATTTATTGAATTTTAGAAATAAATTTTTCAATAAAGCTGTTGATTTGATCCAAATCGCACTTTTATATTTCCACAAAATATAGAATAACAAAAAAAAGAAAAACTAAAAAACTCAAATGACCAAGTAATCCATACTTGAAATCTTTTTTTAATATAGTAGAAATTGTGTAAGTAGCTCCAATTATTAAAAATATTGTTGATCCACAGAAGAGAACTAAATTTGGAAAAAATAAAAAATATACAAATCCAAAAATACCTGAAATTAACATTAATCCATAATAAAGAATTTTCTTAGTTTTTTCTACCTTAATCACCATAAATTAGTAATTTAGATATATAAAAAAAAAAAATAAGATTTATATTTTAGCAACAAACGGCAAAACCCAAACAACAACACAAAATTGTGCATGTAGCAATCAATGCCCAAGAAGCTCCAACTAAAGCTAATGCACTTCCAATACAAGCAACAAAACCTAATCCTGCTGTAACAACTGCTGCAACTGCACAACCTGCTATATATCCTATCATAAATCCACATGTAAATGAAGCTGCTGCACAGATCCACCAAGGAGGATCATTTAGAACTGCATAACTTTCTAGAATTTCAAGATTATATGATGGAATTGATTTATAAACTATTTCCGAAAGTTTAAAACATTCAAGCGCCATATGAAAATATCCAATGGCTAATGACTCAAATTTTACATCATTTGAAATTCTCAGGTAGTTGCTATAAACATTAGACATTTTAAAACTAATTATTCCTAAAAGACTATAGAGATCAGAGACTTTTAAAGGTTTATTTATTTCAACAAATTCTTCAGATAACACTTTTTCATTATTTTTATCTACTAATAAAATGTGAGTGAATGAATAACTATATTTTCCTTCTTCTGAGGGTATTAATTGAGTTTTAATACTTATACTATAATCTTCATATTCTGCTAAATATTCCAAAGTATCATAGGTAATTAAGAAATCTTCACCACTTACTTCAATTGTAGTAAATTTCATAGTTCGATTTAGTTTATCGGTTTGTTCTGTTGAAGTCCATCTAGTGATATAAGCAATTTGGGATTCATATGATATACCATCTAATTCAAAACTTTGAAGCAATATTAAATGAGTCTCATTATTTAATACTTCAGTTATTTCAACGTTTTGTGGCCTCTCTAATTCAAAATTAGAACAATTTGAATCACTATTACAACTAGAACAATCAAGTTTATTTTTAATGAGAGGAGTAATATCAATGAAGATTCTCTGATTTATTGATTCAGAAAAGTTTATATAATGGTATGTTGTTGAGATTTTATATCCTGAATTCATCCATTCCTGAATACCACCAAGCATATTATAGATTTTAGTAAATATCCATGCGTATATAATAATTCACTTGCTAATTCACTTGTAAAACCAGTATTACAATATATAATAATTAAATCCTTTTTTGAAGATTCTAATTCTTGAATTCGATCTTCTAATTCTAAAAATGGAATATTGATTGCATTAAATAAATGGCCTGTTTCAAAATCTTCAGATTTTCTAACATCTAAAATTATGGGATCCATTCTTCTAATAATGCTGCTTGCTGTCCTTACTGATATATTTTCAATAAAAGGACTATCATTCGGTTTGCAAGCATTAACAGGAGGGATTACCCGAGCCATAGGTATTATAAATGAGATTATAATGATTGCTACAAGAACCCCCTTTTTTGATTTATGATCTTTTTTTACATTCATAATTATCTTCAACTAAATTATTAAAAATTAAATTCTTTTAACGTAAAATAGCATATTATATAAGTTTTCCTATTTGTCATGGGGAATATAAGAAAAATATAGAAAAAATTGTCAAATTATTTTTCTTTACTGAGAAATTTAATTAAAATCCTATCTTTGTAAACGTAATTTTTAAATAATTTTTTAATTAAAAGTATCTCTGTATTATTGTACAATCATAAAAGTAACAATAATCTCTACTTTATTATCATGATTTAGATCATCGTTTTGGAGCTGAGCATTTGGAGCAATAGTAATACTGACACTATCTGTTAATGTTTTTCCTATTTGATATAGGACAATGAACTATTAAAAATAAAACTATAAAAAATCATTTAATTATAGAAATAAATTTTTCAATAAAGCTGTTGATTTGATCCCAATCGCGCCAATCTTTTCTTTCTCCTAAAACTATATAGTCTGGGTCCATTTTTGATGCCATTGTCAACATTTTACGATGTAAACCACTTAGATTTGTGTTTTCAGATAAATCATTTACTCCACCAAAAGCATCATAAATGACATTATCTCCTAATACTAAACCTTCTTTTTCAAAAACTTTTATCAATAATTTTTCAACTGCCTCTGGCCGTCTTTCTGGATTAGCTGCTAAACCAGAGCTAAGATATATTCCAACTAATATGTTATTATCATTTATTAATTTAACATTCTTTTTTAAGAATTGTTTTGCTTTTTTAGTCCATCTATTAATAAGAATACCACTACCAATTAAAACACCAGAATAGTTGTTAACTTGGGGCATTTCTTTTTTTTTAGATTTTAAATTTATTAAATCAACGATAAAACCACTATCTTCCAGTTTTTTTTTAAACTTAATTGAAATTTCTTCTGTACTTCCATAACGCGATCCATATACAATCAATACTTTTTGAGACATATATGATACAATTTTAATGGTTTTTACTAAATTATAATAGTCAGTTTTATTTTTAAATATTTTTCAATTACTTACTTTACCTGAAAAAAAGAGAAAAAAAAAGAGATTTATAGCTATTTTTTGAGTTTTTTCTTGTGCTGATACTCTATTATGGAGGTAATTCTATTAATCCTACATAGGCTTGAGCAACCATCAATGCATCCACAATATCAATAGATCCACTATTGTCCACATCTGCTTCCTCGGGATAAAATGGCTGAGGATCAAGTCCTACATAATATTGGGCAATCATAAGGGCATCCACAATATCAACATTACTATCATGGTTCACATCACCATTCTGGAATTCTGTGCTTTGAGACACGGTTACAGTAACAGAGTCAGAATCCATCTGTCCATCTCCATCTGTAACGGTACAAGTATAAGTATAAGTTCCTAGGGATAAACCGTCAACAATCATGGTTATTGGACTTCCAGAACTCCATGACCCAGAAGCTACTTGAGTATTACCTCGAGTAACTATATAGATTGTAGGATTATCATCTGTAGCTGTCCATGTTATTGAATTTCCTGTATCTCCTTCTTGATAATTAACATTAGCAGGAGAATTAATACTTGGGGGCTCACTAATAGGTCCTGTTGGAGGTTCTTTACCCCATACTAAAATTCCTTGATAATAAACTGTGATTTGATTTGCATCTGAGTAAGCGCTAAAAGAAGGATCAAACGAATGGTCATTAGTCTGATCAAAATTGATGTTAGAATTTCTCCCAATTCTATTTTGAATATCTCCTGTATTCGCCCCTATTAGAAGAGAGTTACTGGAACCATCTCCCCCTAACCAAGTAGGAACTGTGGCTGAGGAAGTAAATCCAATTTCTAAATAATCAGAATCTCCTGTGCTTCCAAATGTACTCGTTATTCCTGAGGATCCAACAGCAGCATAATCACATGAGTAAGTAAGATCACTTAGGGCAGGTTCAGAAGTAAACCAATATCGAACGGTAACATCAGTCAAAGCAACATCAAGAGGACCATCATTTTGAATCTGTATTTGTGCTCTAACCTCCGAAGTTGTAGAATCTTGATTACCACATATATATTTGGCCCTTAATTGTGCTATAATTTTATCAGTTGTAGCAGAAATTTGATCTGAAGGATCACTAGGATTATTACTTGTATCAATGGCAATAACTTTATAATAATAAGTAGTATCGGATGAAAGATCTATATCCAAATAGTTACTTACTATTGTATCTCCAATATAGGTTGTCTGATCACATGTAAATCCAGAAATAGTACTTCGATATACTTTATATTTTGAGAGATCATCTTCTGAATTATCATTCCAATTAAGTTCTATTTGTGATGATCCTGTATCTATAACTGTCAGACCCGTTGGTGAAGCTGGGGGATATGGATCTGGTGTAAGAGTAGTTGCTGAAACAATATCTGAAGGTAAACCTTCATTTTCATTTGTATCTACAGCAGTGATTTTATAATAATAAATTGTTTCAGCTAATAATTCTGTATCAGAAAAATCACTGGTTCCAGAACTTCCTGCTAATGATTCACTATTAATTTCAAATTGACTATTTATACTATGATAAATGTTATAGTGTGATAAATCTGTTTCACTATTATCATTCCAGTCTAAATCAATTTGTGCACTCCCTTTAACTGATGTAGTAATCCCAGTCGGTTTCTCAGGGGGAATTAAATCTTTATATGGTTCTGAGCCCCATAATAGCTCACCACCGCGATAGAGCGGGATGTTTTCATTTGGCTCTAATATTTCTGTCATGGGTAAATGCGAAAAATCATTTGTAGGATCCCATATTCCCTCAAAATTAGGTGTATTATATATTAATGCAATTTGAACTTCTCTTTTATTGTATAATTCTACTCCTTGATAACTAATTTCAACATAATAAATATAGTTTAATTCATCCCATGGTGTAAATTCTTGAGCAACTTGAGCATCTTGGTTTTCATTTACAACCGTTTCAATATTTATATTTTCTAGTCCATAGCCTTGGTCAAAAACTTCACTTAAATCTACATAATATCTAAATAACAGATCATATTCATAGTGTGGTGGGTGGATTGCATGATTTTGAATATAAAAGGTAAGTTGTGATCTTTCATTTAAATCTTTTTCAATTCTAGATTCAACCCAATATGCTTGAATGGGCGGTTCTGGCTCCGGATCAGGATCAGGAATAAGATCTGGACCAAAATTCTCTCGCATACCCGCTAAGGCGCCAACCATTGCCGCATTATAATCAATGGATACTTCATTTTGAACATAATCATCTGTAGCATCATTATGTTGGTCATCCATTCCAGGCCCTCCGACAAGTGCTCCATAGAGTACATGTTTATGTTCTGGAGGATCATCAAGAAAACCAGTTTCAGAACCATGAGCAGCATCATGATGTGGGTGTTGAGGTGGATTTGTTCCGCAACCTACAATATAACAGCGATCTAAGGGATTAGAACCTAAAGCATAATTTATTTGGCTGGCAGCAAAATCTCGATAAATAATTTCTCCAGAATATTTATAATAAACTAATCCACATAAGGCAGAAGCTGTTGCATATCTTAAAACACCCCATTCATTTAAGTATTTTAATCCTGCTGGAGTCTCAGCTAGATCATACATCCAATAATCTAAATTAGTTTCTACTTGTTCCATAAATGCAGCATGACCTGTTATTCCTGAAGCAGCTGCAAAAACACCTGCCCAAACAGCATCCCAACAATGTGTCCATGTATTCTCCCAATTTAATCCATTATTAATATCATCATCATGATCTATCCCCGCACAAGAGGGACCAAGTATAATTTTAAAATCATCATAATATGCTTCATCACCTGTAGCTTTATATAACCATATTGAACCCCATGCAAGATCATCCCAATATATACTAGGGGGATAAAAAGCAAGGCCATCACTAAGCCCAAGATTATTTCTTCCTAAATCGTATATCTCTTTTCCATGTTGAAGACATAGATTTGCATAATCAGGATCTATATCTATATAATTAATATACATTAAAGCTAAAGCTCCAGCAGTTAATCCACATACATCTGAAGCGGGATTTGAGGGGGTGCATACAACTATATCACGAGGACTTCTAGAATCCAATTGCAATTCAGGTGGACCCCAAAAATTATGATCCTCACTAGAACCAACACTATATAAAAATGAGTTTGGTTCAGGATGGCATTTAATAAAATAATCCGTTGCCCATTTTATTGCTCTTAGTATATTATTTAATTGTCCAGTTTCTTCGTATTGATCACGGAATTCATATAAACCCCATCCTAAAGTTGATGCTGCATAAGCATTAGTAATTCCAAATTTAATATGATCCCCTGCATCATGATATCCCCCTGTAGCATCAATCCATATAGTTTGTCCATTACTCAATGTCCATTCTATTCCATCATTAACATGACAGTCACCCCGCCAATTAAAACGATTATTTCCTGTTATGTTCTTTCCACATTGATTCGCATCATAAAACATGATTGTTCTTGAAAGCATAGTTGCATAATTGTATAATGGACCTCCATTTGCATCTGTTATTGGGATGGCTTCCCAGGCTTGGGAGTTTAGATCTCTTCCAGTCATAGTTGTTAAAGAAATAAATTTCTTTGATTCAATTAATAGAAATATTCCTTGGAAGATTAATATTGAAATGATTAGTATCAATTTTATTTTTGTTTTATTTAAAACTCTAAAATTTTTCATATTATTTCAATTCCTTAAAATAGATTTCCCTAAATTCATTTCTATTTTCTTTTAAATTATTTTATATAACTTTAATTTATCATATAAAAGTGGTTAATTTTTTATAATCAGAATTCGATATTTATATATTTCCTTTTTGTCCTATGAGAAAAACGAAAAGTAAAAATAAACAAGAATCTTAAAAAAAAATAAAAAAATTGCTCCAACTATAATTTAAGTAATTATTAATTATCGAAATTAAAAAATAAAGCTATTAATTATATTTATCCTAATTTTAAAATTGTTTTTATTTTTTCACTAAATTTATTACCCAATAATCGATTCCAGAAAGAATTTATTGCTTGATCTACATCGTAATAACATTCAATTGATAATCTTTCTTTTGGATCAACATTAGTAGAAATCTGTGAATTATAAAAATTATACACTTTATCAACAAATTCAAAATATTTTTGGGATGTTAAAACTTGGTCTATTTCTTTTTTACTATTAAATTTTAACTTCTTCTTCTTAACAAAATAACTAACATATTTTTCAATCTCATCTTTAATGTCTTGCAACTGAAAAAACCTCCCTAACCCCTGATTATAAAAAAAAAAAATATCACTTACTAAATATAAAATATACTGCAAATATTTAAAACTATTTTTCTAAAACTGTGTCCTGAGCTGTTTTACAAATATTTTTAATGACTTTTTAAATTAAGTAAATAATGTTCATATACTTAAAAGGGTATTTAAGTAAAAAATATAGAATCCTAGACTTATTCAATTATAGACTAATTGAAGTTAGATTAGTCAAATCTAATTAGCCTTAATACAATTATTAATAACCCGAAATACATCTGTAATATTTGTTTGATCTTCTATTAAAACCATTACTATTTTATCCAGAATTTTTACACTGAGTATATAAAAATTATCCGAGTGTATTAGATTAAAATCTGGATTATGAATTCCAATTAAATCTGTTATTTCTTGAGCACTTTCATAAACCTGTGAAATATGAAGACTTATAGCTGATTTATCAAACTCTTCATTATTTATATGACATTTTAGAATTAGACCATTTTCAGAAGAAATAATGATGAAATAGACTTTTTCACCTAATTCTTCTAAAAGACTTTTTAATACTAAGTCAATATCTAATTTTACACTCATTCTTAATCATATTATATCTTTTCAAAATATAAAATTTTAGGTATTATATAATATTGATTTTTACCATAAGAACAAAACAAAGCCCATTCTTTTATGGATGGGATGAAGTTAATCATATAAAATGATGTAAAAGTTACTAATCATTCTCACATCTTTTTTAAAAATAGAAAAAACCTCTTTATTAATTAATGATAATAAATAAGATAATCAATTATTTATGATCATTCTACCGTAGGGACTATGGAATGTTAAGCGATTGGTAAAACTATAAGACTCAAACAATCAGTTGAGCTTATTTCAATGAATTATGAATACAACCCCTTTAGGTGATGGTAGTTCAATCTTTTCTCTTGATATTCCATTTTTATCATGGATTTAATCAAAAAAACTTCACATTTATTCCAACTCCTTTTTTATATTTCTGATAATTTGAGTTCTTAATAGCTTATAATCTTAAAAAAGCGATTATCTTATGAATAAATATAATAAGTTTAGAAAATCAAATATTTTCTTAATAGGTTTTACTATTTTACTTTTTCTAATACCAAATATATCTAATTTCATATTGAACAAAATCAATCTATCAAATATTTCTATATCTAATTATAAAATTAAAACACTTGATTTTGATTCTTCTGATATATTAACTTGGAAAAGTAATTATTTAGGCATTGATCAAGACAATAATGGTATTAGTGATGAATTAGAAGAGAAGTTGAATAGTTTATTGAATTCAGATTCAACAAAAAAGCAAAATAAATTAATATTTGAAAAAAACAATATTCATATATCTAAAGATTCTATCCCTATAATTGTAAAATTTTCAAGAGGAGATTACAATAATATTCTTACTCTTTTTAAAAAATTAGGTGGAGAGGTTAAGTCTACCTATACTATGTCAATTAATGGATTTGCTGGAAATATTAATTATGAGGGATTAATGAAATTTTCTGAAATCCTCTATTTCAATGAAATCCCGTTTTTTATAGAAGAAGATGGATTTTTTACAGCTAATATGTATTATGCTAGCAGAAATATGAATCTCCGTCCTTATGTATGGGATATCCTTGGATATAATGGAGATAATACAAGTTCTATAGCAATCCTAGATACTGGAATAGATGTTTCACATGATATGCTTGATGAATATTCTGATGGTAATTTTAATTATAAAGTTGTAGGTTGGAAAGATGAGGTTAATGATCTATCTTTGCCTTATGATGATAATGGTCATGGTTCCCATTTATCAGGAATTGCTGCTGGAGATGGTAATCCTAATTTAGATTACCTTGGTAGAACAGTAGCTTCGGGAGGATTTACAGAAAATCAGACGGGATCCTCTGTTTCTCCAGAAGAAAAACTTATAATAGTAACAAGATTCAATGTCACCACTCCAGGAACCATTGATGCTGTATGTGAATTTAAAGATTATACCCCTGATCCTGATGATGTTGATATAAATGCTTATCTTTTTTATCAAGAGGCAATGGTAGATAGTTTTAACTCCTCATCTGATATATGGAGTTCTAACCTTTCGTATATTGTACCAAGCAATGAATTAGGTGATTATAGTATAAGAATTCTAATAAATTTCATAGATAATAATGCAAATAATTCAGTCGAGGAACCTTGTTATACTTTTAGGTATCGAACTCATTGGCCATTTGATGTTCCCTTATATAATTGTGGAGGACCATGGAGAGGCATAGCTGAGGAAACTCATTTGGTTGGTATAAAAGTATTAGATCAGTATGGTAATGGAACACAATCAGATGTTATTGATGGAATTAATTGGGCAATTCAAAATAAAAGAACCTATCATATTACAACAATGGCATTAAGTTTTAATTCCCCATCAATAGAATTAACATCAATAGTAGATGCTGTGAACAATGCTGTAGAGAATGGTATTGTTGTTATTGTTTCAGCAGGGAATTCTGGTATAGGTGAAGGTAATATAGGAAGCCCTGGAAATGCTGAAAAAGCTATTACTGTAGCAGCAACTAATCATTTAGATCAAATAACTCAATATAGTAGTCAAGGCGATTATTATTATGGTGTAACAAAACCAGATATATGTGCACCAGGAGGTAGTAACCTTACTTTACAAATGTTTTCATCTGATTCAAATTATAATGATATTGAAAGTGAGTATTCTGATTGGTTTAGCAATGATTTAATTGGCGCTCAAGGAACTTCTATGGCATGTGCTGCAGTAGCAGGAGCATCTAATATTTTAATTGAAGCTATGGGGGGATATAATAATTGGACTTATACAGAAGAGGAAGCAAAATTAGTAAAATATCTCCTTCTAATGACTGCAACGGAAACAGCACCATTATTTAGAGAAGGAACTACTATAAGTTCTCAGAGTCCCACTTTAGATAGAGGATGGAAGGACTATCACGAGGGGTTTGGTCGTTTGAATCTAGATATGGCAATAGAGGCTTATACTAACGAATTAGAAGCTGAATCTTTAAATTCTATTTTCATATCGAGTAGTTCAGATAATCCTAATGGCAAACATGGATTTGCATGTCATGCTAATTTCCTAAAGGGAATAACATATAACTTACAATTAGATGCTCCTGATGATTGTGATTTTGATATTTTTATATATTCAGATAATCCAAGTAGTATCTCAGGAGATCCTTATTGGCAGTATAGATCTGCAACTTATGGAATTGGTCAAGATGAAAATATTGAATTTACAACCTATAAATCTGGAAAGTATTATATTGTGGTTAAAGCAGTAAGAGGTGAAGGATTAGCTAATCTTACTCTAAAATTACCTGAACATGAATTAGAGGTGTCATTAGATGGATTATTTTTACCTAAAATTAGTGAAGCATCTAGTATAAGTGCAATTGTATATAATAGAGGTAGTTCGAATGAATCGAATGTTAATGTCACTCTTTATAAAAATAGTATAGCGATTAATTCAACCACTATCCAAACTTTACCAACTGGTAGCTATCATACTATTACCTATAATTGGATTCCTAAGAAATATGGAATTTATAATTTCACGGCTTATTGTTCACCTATATTGAATGAAACGAATGCAAATAATAACCTTATGACTGAAATGATAAATCTATTTCAAAATACATTCTATGATGATTTTGAAAATGGATTATCTAAATGGGAATCAATAACTGGATTATGGCATCTTACAGGAGTGGATAGTCAATGGCCAGATTCCTATCACTCTGAAAATCATTCAATATGGTTTGGGAATGAATCAACAGGAACTTATGACATAGGGGCCCCTGTAACAGGAAATATTACTACGAATCCATTTAATTTAAAAGATGCTGTAAATGCGTCCTTAGAATTTTATTATTGGTATGAAGGAGAATATTATCTTGATGCACCTTCTGTTTACATAACTACAGATGGTATTCATTGGGACTATTTATATGAATTATATTTATATGATAATATAGAACCATGGGCTAAAATCAATATTGATCTCTCATCATACATAAATCATTCTTCAGTACAAATACGATTTTATATTGATACATATGATGATTTATACAATAATTATCGAGGGTTTTTAATGGATGATTTTAAAATAATGAAGTGGGTAAATGATACAGATGCCCCCACTTGGATCTATCCTCCCTTAGACCAGTATGTAGAATTTGGAAATGATTTCTTCTATGATATAGATGCTATTGATCAATCTGAAATTGCATATTTCAGTCTAAATGATACAATAAACTTCGATATTGATTCAAATGGATTGATTACCCCTATTGGTACTCTTAGTGTAGGAGAGTATTGGATTGAGATACGTGCTTATGATCCTTATGGAAATTTTGCTAATGCAACAATCAAAATAACTGTAGATGATCAATCTGGTCCCATATGGGATCAATATCCCTCGGATCAGGATGTTGAATTTGGAAATGACTTCGAATATGATGTCAATGCTTTAGATGCTTCAGGAATTGAATCCTATTGGATTAATGATACTATAAACTTCAATATTGACTCAGATGGGCTTATAACAAATATAAATCCTCTTGATATTGGAGAGTATTGGATTGAGATACGTGCTTATGATCCTTATGAACAATATATTAGTGCTATGATCTTAGTTATAGTTGAAGATTCAACCACTCCTGCTTGGGATCCAATTCCCTCAGATCAGATTGTTGAATTTGGAGATGATTTTGAATATGATGTAGAAGCTTCAGACCTTTCTGGAATCAATTATTATTGGATAGATGATACTATAAATTTCAATATTGATTCAAATGGATTGATTACCCCTATTGGTACTCTTAGTGTAGGAGAGTATTGGATTGAGATACGTGCTTATGATCCTCATGGAAATTACTGTACTATTCTAATCTTGATTACCGTAGAAGATTCAACCACTCCTGCTTGGGATCCAATTCCCTCAGATCAGATTGTTGAAT
>CAZGJX010000096.1:0-15561 GCA_964525635.1 uncultured archaeon | reverse complement strand
CTTGAAATTAATTAACTGTGAGAGCTTTTGGTAAATTCGTTCATAAATTGATTTTGTCATTATTTTTAATCCCTCCTTATTATATGAATCCTAATGCTTTAAGAGGATTCTTTTTATAGCATCCTCTTAAAAAGAATGCCAGAGATCCTTGAAGATAGAGGACTATATTGGTTTAACGATAATGATTTATGGAATTGTGCCTATAAAGACGGAAATAAAGTTGGAATCAAACCTACTCTATTTTTACATGGTGGATTTGGAGATACTCATAATGCAATCTCCCTTGAATTCGAGTTGACTTCAATGTATTTACAGTATGGTCAGGAAGTTGATTATCGCCCTTGGTTATTTGAAAAATATAGAAATCTTCCCAAGAAAATTGATTCTGTGGTGGAATATGTTAATAAATATATTGGAAGAGCCGCTCATAGTAACTCCGAATCAATTGAATACCGAAATAAAATATTTGATTATGTAAATCATTATACTTCTACTTTGCAGAATAATGAAGCAGCTGCAATCAGAGAGCAAGATTTTAATTATTGGAATGATATAGAGAAGAACAAAGTTGAAAATCGACTAGAATATATTTTAAGAACTGTGGCTTTTAACTCTGATCCTGAGACATATTTAATAAATTATATTACTCTTTCAAATAATCTCTTTTTCAACTATTTTGAGGGAGAGCGGACGATTGAGAATCTTTGGTTTAATGAACGTCAGGATATTAAAGATTGGACTTCGCTTATATGGGAAACCTTGAAAAAATATCGATATGATGTTAATGCATTTAGGTCCCAAGCTGATTTTACAGAGATGGATGATCTAATTGCCGATTTTAATTTTGATGAGCAAAATCCTTTCAATAATGAATGGACAGATGAGATTCTTGGAAAAGCTCAGAAGCTGCATGAACTTGTTGTAGCTATTTTTGGAAGAATTACTTATTTGAAAATGCTCGAAGGAAGCGCAATGTTTAAGGAGGGTGTGCTCATTCCTCTCGCGATTCCAAGAAGGACACTAGCTCGAAATGTATTGAAAAATCATTTAATCTTAAAAGGTTTTGAGAGGTATCATTTTATAAAGGAAAATCCCGCTTACACCAACGATTATGAGACCTACCTTTTAGGTTCCTCAGTTCAAGGCGTTAAAATAAGAATAGAAATTTCAGGGGAGACAAAATATATTGATGCCATGAATATGTTAGATTATAATTCTTGGGATTCTTCCAATCCATCACTTATAGAAATAAATAACGAATTAGAGAAGAAGAGCGAGGAGGAGAATAGGGATTTTATTCCTATTACGCGAGATGAATATTCACTATATCTTATTAATATAATCTCATCTCAATATCAGAATTGGGAATCAGATGCTTCGATTGGTGATGATTATCGTACAGCAATGGTTATATTGTTGGATAAATTGATGGATATATGGGACAGCCAAGTGGGAAGAGACCTGGATGATAATGAGAAAAAATATTATTTCGGTAGAGTGCAAGAGCGTCTTGCTTGGCTGCTAACTCAGGCAACATTAAAATATAGGGAGAGGAGACAAATTAAGGAGGCTCTACTTTATAAGCAAGGTGCCATCCTTGATTTTAGTAAGGGAACAGATAGCGAAAATATAAGATTTATGTCTGTAATCCATCTAACAGGGGATCATTTTAAGCATGAGGGAAGCCCTTTATATGGTGTCTCTCAATATTTATCCAGTTTTATTAAGCTAACTGCTAAAACTGAAGCTACCCAATTATATAAAAATGAAGTCCTTTTACCTTATCAAAAAGACGAGCTTATTTCTTTTATTAAGAGTTGGCAAGAGTTATTGGTAAAAGTTGCCAAGGATCAAGGTTCTGTTTACTTAGTTCCTTTTAGGAGCTTTCAAAATGGATTTGGTTAAAAATTAGATAGCAACTTGGAGGATATTATTGGACAATTTACTAATATAGAAAAATATCAATATTTAAAATCTGATTCTGGATGGGCTTTGCTTGATTTTAAGTGGAATAGTCATCATAATGCAGGAGACCATTTAGCATTTCAAATCACCAAAGAACAAATCAATTCTAAGAACAATCAAATAGATAATTTTGATATTAGTTTAATATTGAGCATGTTCTTACGAGGATATTCTTTCGCTGTAGTTCCTGGAGATAAAAAAGTCTTTGACGCTAGCAATCAATATGTATTGGCAATGGATAAAATTATAACTTTTATGTCCTATTTTGGGGGTGTTTTTAAGATTACTGAGCTAGTAAGGACAGGGAATAAGCCTCCTCCAAGTAGCCTCTCGTCAATAGATACTTATGTAGACTTTGTCAATGAAATTATAGATAGCTTAGCAGCTCTTCAGAGAAAGCAGATCGCTTATCGCGAATTCTCTACCAACACTCAATATATTATTCCTGTATTAGAGGAATTTGTAAATACATGGTGGTCTCTGTTTATATATTAGAAATTAGGCGCTCTGCTATAATTTAAATAGATAGATTGATTATATTTTACATGGTATAGAAAATGGAAAATTTACGATTGAATCTTCGGGAATTTAAAATAAACGAGCATATCACCTTAAAACTTATAGATAGAGAGACAGTCATATATGTAAATAATGAAAGGTTTATACAGTGTAAATACCTTCTCTTGTCGATTCCCACTGCTTCAATCGAGAAATTCGATGATATTGACTCTATAGACGACGCTAAGGACCTTCTCAACTCAGAACTGGAATATCCTGAAAAAAGCTACATTGAGATACCTCCTGAAGCTGAATTCTGGGCTCACTGCTCAAACCTTCAGGTATGGACAGAACACGATTACGATACCCGCCTGCTACACAGTAATCTTGCCTTCCCTCTTCTGAGAAAGCTCGTGGATGTTGGCGACGAGAAAGCTAAGAAGAGATTTCCGCAGGAAATTGCTGAACGATTCGCTAGTGGGAATATAAATGTTATTAAGAGTCTTTTAGTTAGAAGTTATCTTGAATATTTATCGCAAGAGCAAAGAAATACGCTATTATTGGACTTTTTCGAGAGAGACAAGATAGAATTGCTCGTTACTTTATTAGATTTTAAAGCTTTAGACCTGATGTCTCCTGAGCTTCACGAGCAGATAATTCTCCATCTTTTCGATATAAGACCACTGCTCAGACATAAAAAACTGAATTTAAGTGATCATCATTTGATGAAATTATATAATCGCTTATCTGGGGAAGGGAAAGTTCAGGCTCTAAAAAATGTTATTGATAATGAAAAGCTTGATCTGAGTAATTTGAATATTTATGATATACCTAATGAAATCTTACACTTTCAGTTAAAAGAACTCGATTTAAGCCATAATTGGCTCAGAGAGGTTCCAGAATGGATTGGTAAGTGTAAATCACTTCAAGTATTAAATCTTAGATCTGCTAAAAACATTAAAATGATTCCAGAAACTATTGGAGAATTAAATCGATTAAAATTTTTAGACTTGGGTTATACTAAAATAAATGAAATTCCAAAAAGTATAGGAGATCTTAAAAATCTTGAAGTTCTTATATTAAATAATAATAATCTTAAAGAATTCCCTGATTCGTTAAATAATCTCTCTAATTTGAGAAAATTGAACCTTGATGAGAACAAATTAGAATCCTTACCTGATTTCTCAGGTCTAACTTCTTTAAAGATATTATATTTAGATAAAAATAACATATCTATATTTCCTGAATCTATATTTAATTTACCTAATTTAGAACGGCTATCTCTTAGTCAAAACAAATTAGAGGTTATCCCTTATGATATTGGAATATTTAAGAAATTAAAGCTTCTTTATCTATCTCATAACAATCTACAGCAGATACCTGAGTCAATTGGAGAGCTCAAAAATCTTGAAATCCTAAATTTAAATAGTAATAATCTAACAGAGCTTCCAGATTCCATTGAAAACCTCAAGAAACTAAAAGAATTGGATTTACGATGGAATAATATAAAAAACATCCCTAAATCTTTAGAAGGAATCCCTCCAATCTAAATATCTGAAATAAATATATTAAAATTTTACCGCTTGCGTTTGACTCATCGATCTTTATTTCAAATTTTCATATTCCAAGAATTTCAATGTCTAATGATTCGATTAAATATTGGTATTTTCGATAATTTGTAAATACATGGAGGTTCGCTGTTTAGAAATTAGGCCAATAAATTTGCCTAAATTAGGAAGTATTGACAGTACTTAAAATAATGTCTCAAAAGAAGGATCAATGCTAAACAAATTAAAAGCAAAAGGGGTGTATATATCTATTCACCCTGATTAATGAAAAGTTGCTTAATATATCGCGAAAAGAATTAAATATGTTTTAGTAGATGAATATCACGTTATTAATTATTTCAGATGATATCATCTATAGAATACTTATAATAAGTCCCAAAATAAAAAGAATATGAGCCCCATAAGACTAAATGTAATTAGATTTTCTCAAATAAATATGAAAATTCATTCAAACAATAAAATAATAATTATTAAATTAATACTTTTTCAATTATATAAATATTATTTTAACAGTTCATTGAATTTTTTTAAAATTTACATTTAAAATTTATAAATTCACTTGTAGCATTTTCATATTTATATTCTATTCTTTCAACATAGGCAAATTTAGGTCCTTTCTTCGCAAATTCTAAAAGTTGTTCTAATTTTTCTTGAGAACCTTCAGCTTCAATATGAACGCTACCATCAAATATATTCTTGACATATCCCCCTAAACCCAACTTTTGAGCTACTTTTTGTGTGTTATGACGGAAAAAAACACCTTGAACTCTTCCAAAAACATCAATTATAATACGTTTCATATAAACAGTTCTTTTGAGAATTGTAATATTATATTTTCTATTTAATAAATAATATCCCTCTTTTTTTAATTTTCTGAAGGGATGAATATAAAACCCCTTTAATAAATATTATTGACTAGAAAAAGTTCAAACCAAATGAATAAACCTATAATATTTAAAAAAAATATAGTTTGAAATTATAAAAAAAAAAATAAAATTATGTGAAAGGAGTCAAAGGAATCCTTTTCTTGCGCAAATAAATCATAAGTATAACTGTTACAGCACCCGCTACTACTGGAATTGTTATTGATAATATTAGGATTAAAGTTAGTCCTGGACTGTTCTCTCTCGCTTTTATAATAGTTATCTCAATAAAATCAGTATTTCCCAATGTATCATTTACACTTATTAGAAGAGTTATTTCACCATAACTAAGACTATTCCATATGGTTTGATTTATAGAACCAATTAAATTAGTAATAATTCTATATCTAAATATCTCAAATTCATCACTGATTGAATACCAAATAGTTTCCAAATTTGGATCATCAACAGTGATTTCATAATTAGGTGCTTGGTTTTTGAATTTATCACCTTTTTCTGGTTGTATAACTGTTATATCAGGTGAAATGCTATCTTTCTCTATTTCCACTTCTTCAAATCCAACATTTCCAACTGAGTCATTGGCATAAAATGTAAGTGTAATTATTCCATCATCCATATCATTCCATTCAATTTGACTGAGTTGATCACTCAACAAATCAATGGTAATATTATCTGTTACTGTTGTTCCATCGTCTAAATTATACCATGTCTTATCTACATCACCTAAAACAGAGATATCATAGTTTGGTGCGGAAATACCATAAACCTCATCTAATTCTGGTGAATTTATGATGATATAAGGGGCATCCCAATAAATTGGTTTTGTGTCCCTACTTCCAGCACTTCCAGATATAATATAGTCCGTATCTCCAATACCGTCATCATTTGTATCCAGACCTATATAATCATGCCACCAATTACCAATAAATCCATTATCCCAGTCATTATTCAAGCCATCATCTTCTGCATTTAAGCCAATGGGATTATTAAATTCATTAAGATAAAAAAGGTTCGATTCTTGAGCAAAATATGGGTCGCCTATATGTATTCCAAATTCGCTATTGTCATATATAAGATTATCTTTAAATGTATTTAAATTAGAACTATTCAACTTAATACCTATTTTATTATTAAAAATAGTATTATTAGTTGCAGAATTCAGAGTAGCATTGAAAAAAGCCACACCATAGTTTAGATTGTTGGATATATCATTATCTTCTATACTATTATCCAAGCAAGTACTAAGTAATTCAATAGTAAAACTTTCAATTGTTATTCCATTGAGGGAATTATTGTATATATCATTATCAATTATTGTATTATTATAACAATGTGTATCACTAAGTAAGTATATTCCGTCTTTAGTGTTATTATTTATGGTATTACTTATTAAGTTATTTTCATCACAATCAATGAGCATTATACCATGGTCTATGTTTTCTTTCACTGTGTTCTCTGAGAAATTATTATTGTTACTATTTAAACACCAAATACCTATCTTGGAATTATTTTTAACTCTATTGTTTGAAATTTCATTATAATTAGAATCTTCTAAAACTATTCCTTGTTGTTCTGAAGTAAATACATCGTTGTCATCAATTTCCGCATATGTAGTTAAATCCATGTTTATACCTCATCTATTATCAATAACAGTATTAGAAATTACATCAGTATTATCACTTAAAAAGTTAAAAATTCCGAAATAATTATCTATTATAGTGTTATTAAATATTGTAGTATAATTACTAACTATATTAAAAATCCCAGATGCTTTATTATTAGTGATATTGTTTTCTTCAACTATATTAGATTCACTATCAGATATATAGATCCCATATCCATTATTTTCAGAAATATTATTCCTGTAAATATAACCATTATCTACATTAGTTAAAACGATCCCCGCATCGCCAGTTAATCCAATTGAGTTATACAGAGTGCAATTTTCAATAACAAAATAGGCTACAGAATTTATTATTGATATACATGAACTATTATTTAATCCATTAATAATTACATTCTCAATACGATAAGGAACATCTGATGTTCCTGCACCACTACACCATGGTTGACTTACGACCCAATCCCAATCATTCATTGGATTTGTATCATCAATATCTATCGGTGTTCCAGTAAGATCTCATGAAGCCTTAGGAGCAAAATCATTGGAATTTTCTTCAATAGAAGTATTATTTATTGTTAAAGTTGTCTGAGAAATACCAATTAAACCTGTTATTATTACTATAAAAAAAAGACTTTTAATTTTTCTTCTGTAGAATTTCATTTTTTAACTCTTCCTCTTAAAAGATATTCATCTTTCAAAAAAGATAGTGTAAAAAATACATAAATCAATTTATAGTTTACACAAATTAAATTGAACTTTATACAATCAAAAGATTTTTACAAAAATCTGAGTGTTGATAAAATTAGAATTTTAAGAAATAGATTTTTTTTTTTTTATTTAATTCAATTATTCCCTCTTTAGTGAGTGTACTTAATACTTTTAACAACCAACTAGGAGAAGTATTGATTGATTTTTGAAGATCCTTCAATGATAAATAATCATTTGTAGCTAATAGAAATTGTACTTTACTTTTAACATTTAGATTATTTGCTTCTATGATCTTTTCAAATTTCCTCTGTATATCATATTCTTTTGTCTTTAAAAAAGCTACTTCATTACTCAATTTTGAAATAACTTCATCTCGAGTTCTAAATACATTAAGACTAAAATCATATATTCTTTTTAGATGTTGGATTAATAATTCTCCTTCTGCATTAGTCTCTAATTCTTTGTTGAACTCTTCAAGTACGGGTATATAATCAGAACCATCATCATATTTTTCTAAAATGAGCATAATAATAGCCTCCTTATCTTTATTAAAAAAGGAGATTGAATTCCAATTTTTTTCTTCAGTAATAATATAAGACTCTGCAAAATTATGAGAAATTTGTATTTGCTGAACAATGTTATCTGGAACCTCAACATCCTCAGGATATTTCATTCGAACAACTCCCCCTTCAACAACATCCCAAGCAATTAGTGCAACGCCTTTAACCATCTTATTCTCTCTTATGATAGCGTTTAAATATATATATCTATTTAAAAAAAGAAACTAATTTAGATTAATAAATTTAATTTAATTTTCCAATATATTTCAGTTCCTTACAGATTATTGTTAAATTCCCTATATTGAATCCAAATTTAATTATTTTGATTGTTATTTTCCAATAAACAATAATTTAATAGGGAATTAAATCAATATCTTATAAATCGTCAAACTATTAAGGTTTTAAGATTATTTATCAAATAATTTTATTGCTTATATTCATATTACTAATGGTTGTATATTAAATGAAAATTAAGAGAATTTCATATAACTTTTATTTTTTAAACATAACTATATATGATGATAGAGGGAAAAAAATATAAAGATGTAAATTAATTTTTTATTAGAGATTTTAAAATGTCCGTTTATTATGTCTATATCTTTAAAACAGTATCAAAAAAAGGAAGGTTTAATTATTATACTGGATATACAAATAATCTATTAAGGAGATTAAAAGAGCATAGAAATGGAAAGGGTGCAAAATTTTGTCGAGGCAAAACAATATCATTAGAATACTTTAAATCTTATAAAGAACGGAAAGAAGCTATGAATAAAGAATTGGAAATTAAACAATTATCTCACAAAGAAAAGGAACTTCTTATTAAAAATTTCCGGCAAGGTTGATTTTATTTGGATTTCATACAACACTTTTTAATCTGTTTAGTAGGTTTACCTGCTTCAGGAAAATCAACTTTTGCAAATAGACTAAGAGATACTCTTTTAAACGTTCAAAATAAATATGATGTTATAATAGTCGATCCTGATGTTATAAGGGAGTCTATATCTAATGATTTTTTTGATCCAGAAAAAGAAAATCTTGTGAGAAGAAAAAATTTTAAAATAATAGAACAGGAACTTAAAAAAAATAAAATTGTAATAAGTGATGATTTAAATTATTATTCAAGTATGAGACATGATTTAAAGGAAATAGCAAAAAATTTGAATATCTTACATTTTATTGTCTATATATCTACTCCGTTTAATGTATGTTTGGAATGGAATCATTTACGAGGCAAACCTATCCCCAATAGAGTTATTGAAAATATTTATAAAAAATTTGATAAATTTGAAAAATATAATTGGGATCGTCCTAATCTTACAATAGATATGTCAAATTTAAAATATTTTAATAATATTATCTTACAATTCTTAAATGAAATAAATTATATACAGAAAAGTGTAATTAATAAAAAAAAAAAAGAAAATCAAATTTTTACTAATTCATATAATACAAATTTGGATACAATAACAAGAAGTATTATAGGAGATTTATTAAAAAATTCAAAGTTCCGTATGATAAAAAAGCAAATTCTTAAAATAAGAAAAGAATTTATAAAGGAAAAACTAAATAAATCTGGAAATGAATTAGAAATAGAGAAATCTTTTAAAGACTTTTTAGAGAGGAGTTTAGATATAGAAATTCCTTAATAAAAAAGTCTTTAAACATTTAAAAAAATAAAGAAAAAGAAAATAAACAATTATTACTTTAATATCTTGAGATTGAAATTTAGATCCTTCAAATATAAAAAATTATATTTATTATTATTGTTAAAAAATGGAAAGTATAAAATTACGAATTGAGAGATTAGATAAAGATAGATCTGGGAGATCATTATGTTATATTGATCAGGAAATTATGCATAAAATGGAATTAGGTACAGGAGATATTATTGAAGTTAAAGGAAAAAAGAAAACAACGGGAATTGCTGTAGCAAGTATAAATGATAAAGGTTCAGAGATCATTAGATTAGATGGAATTCAAAGATTAAATGCTGGTGCTACAATTGGTGAATTTGTAGAAATAAAAAAAGCCCAAGTATTTCCTGCTGAAGAAATTATATTAACACCTACTCGTCCAGATATTGATTTGAAAAAACAAGCTGAATCAATTAAAGGAAAACTCATAGATAAACCTGTAGTAATTGGGGATATTGTTGATTTATATGGTAGCTTTATACAAGATAAAGATTCAGATAATCCAATGAATGAAATAATGAAATTATTTCCTTTTAAAATGGGAAATAAAAAACGGCCTACCATTGGAACATTAAGAATGATTGTTGAAAATTCTAAACCTGCGGGGAAAGTTGTTAAAATTACAAGAGATACTAAAATAAAAGTGAATAAAAGAGTTGCGGTGTTAAATGTATCTGGAGGGGTTGTAACATATGATGATGTTGGAGGATTGACTGAAGAAATTCAAAGAATTAGAGAAATGGTCGAATTACCTTTGAAACATCCTGAATTGTTCCACCGTTTGAACATTGATCCCCCGAAAGGTGTTTTATTTTATGGGCCATCTGGAACGGGAAAAACTTTAATGGCTAAAGCAGTTTCACAAGAATCAAACGCTCATTTCATTACTATTAATGGTCCTGAAATTATGTCAAAATTTTATGGAGCTAGTGAAGGAAGACTGAGAGAAATATTTACAGAAGCAGAAACTAACGCACCTTCGATAATCTTTATTGATGAAATTGATTCAATCGCTCCAAAAAGGATGGAAACCTCTGGGGAAGTTGAGAGAAGAGTTGTATCTCAATTATTATCTCTATTAGATGGATTAAGGGGTAGAGGAGAAGTAATTGTTGTTGGAGCTACAAACACGATAAATTCTATCGATGAAGCATTAAGAAGACCTGGCAGATTTGATAGAGAAATCGAGTTTAGAGTTCCAAATATAAACGGTAGAAAAGAGATCTTCCAAATCCATACAAGAGGAATGCCTCTCGAACCTGATATTGATCTAAATAAATATTCTGAAATTACTTATGGATTTGTTGGAGCAGATATTATGGCAGTTTGTAGAGAAGCTGCTATGTTTGCCTTGAGAAGAATTCTCCCAAAAATAGATCTAGATGAACCAATTCCTAGCAATATAATCCAAGAACTTAAAATTCAAAATCAAGATTTTGTTCAAGCTATTAATCTTGTTGAACCTTCTGCTATGAGGGAAGTTATGGTAGAAATACCAAATGTAGCTTGGGATGATGTTGGAGGTTTAGACGTAGTTAAACAAGAACTTAAAGAAGCAGTAGAATGGCCTTTAAAATATCCTAAATTATATGAAAAAGCTGGTATAAGGCAATTAAATGGAATTCTTCTCTTTGGACCTCCTGGATGTGGTAAAACACTATTGGCTAAAGCAATTGCAACAGAAAGCGCATGTAATTTTATTTCTATAAAAGGTCCAGAAATTTTTTCAAAATGGGTTGGCGAGAGTGAAAAAGCAGTAAGAGAAATATTTAGAAAAGCTCGTCAAGCTGCACCATCAATTATCTATTTCGATGAAATAGATGCTGTAACATCAGGGAGAGGTTTATCAGAAGGTACACATACCTTTGCATCAATTGTAAATCAAATTTTAGTAGAAATGGATGGTATAGAAAGTAGAAAAAGTATTGTTACAATAGCGAGTACAAATCGTCCTGATATTGTAGATCCTGCTTTTTTACGACCAGGAAGATTTGATAGGTTAATATATGTAGAACCTCCAGATATAGAAGCAAGATTAAAAATATTAGAAGTTCATACAAAAAAAATGCCTCTTACCGAGGATATATCCTTAAAAATGTTAGCAGAAAAAACTGAAGGATATAGTGGTGCAGATTTGGAGAATGTATGCCGTGAGGCTGGAATGGCTGCTATAAGAGAAAAAATGGAGGAATTAGACACAATTGAAAAACGTCATTTTGAAACAGCATTATTGAAAATAAAATCAACACTTTCAAGAGATATCATTGAGAGATATGAAAAAATAGCAAAAAAGGTTACAGAATCAAGAAATATTAAAGAACCATCAGCAGACATTTATAAATAATTAAATATCCTATTTATTTTAATTTATAAGGATCTAATAGGTTGGTTTAATATCCTTCAATTGAGATATATTTTTTCTGTCTTAAAAAAATTACAGAAATTTCTAATTTTATAGCCTTTTTTCTTAATTCCGAATCATTAGTAGCTAAATAGATTTTAATCTTCTTTCCCTTAAATTCTGATGCTTTTCTTAACAAAAAATCATCAGTATTTTCATTTATATCTTTCACCTGTTTCTCAATTAAAATATCAAAATTTTCTTTTTTTATATCTAAATACTTTAATCCAGAAGAATATTGATTTTGAAAGATTGAACTCTTTTTTTGTTCATATCGGTTCCTTTTCGCATTCAATTCATCATATATTTGCTTGTATATTATGAATTGAGACTTGCCTTCTAGTTTATATGCAATCTCTTCGATATAATCCACATGAAACTGAATAGGAAGTAATATAAAATTAGAATCAATAATGATTAGATTAACTATATCTTTAAATTTATTATTCAAAATTATATTAAACCTTTCTTAAGTTTTTTTAAGGTTTAAGATTTGCCTTGTAAGGAATTCAAAAGCATTATCTACGTTTTCCCCTGTTTTAGATGATACTTTCAGATAATCTATTAGTTTATATTCTTCAATGAAGCCTTTTGCATATTCATCATCAATCATAATCTCTTCAATTAAATCAATTTTAGTACCTAAAAAGAGAATAGGAAGGTTTGGATCACAAGTTCTACATATTTTAACCCATTGATCAAGATTTTCTAAGGTATTAGGACGAGTTAAATCAAACATTAAAAAAGCTCCTTTAGCTCCTAATACATAATTTTCCAATAGAAATCTAAAACGTTCTTGGCCACCAAAATCCCATAATTGTAAAGTAACATGAGAACCATCGACCATTATATCTTTAAGGAAAAATTCAACACCAATAGTCATACGTGTAGATGAAGAAAATTTTCCCTCAACAAATCTATGAAGTAGAGTTGTTTTTCCAACACCACCTTCCCCAGCTGTTAAAATTTTGAGGATGAATTTTTTTGCCATGAAATCCTCACATGTAGTTGATATTTTATTATTATAGATTATATATTTTTAAGTTATATAAATTAAATAATTAGTCACGTATAATATCATACAGTTTATTATATTAATTTCTAAATTGATATGTCGTTCTCTAAAAAATAATTTATCTCCCAATTTTATCAATAAACGTAATTTTAATTATCTAGTTATAATAAGGTTATGATTAATTTATCACAATTATTAGTAATTAAGTTATGTATCATTTATATAAATATACGAATAGGAATATAATAGATTTATTAAAATTCAACTAAATAAATTTTTTTTAATTTAGGGTTTTTTTCGAATTTAAAATGAATTTAAATTGCAGAAAATCAATAATTATAACGGTCTATAATATATTTCGTGAGAAGTTCAAAAGCTTTGTCCACATTTTCACCCGTTTTAGATGAAACTTTTATGAAATCAATAAAATTATATTTTTCTTTTACCTCTAGTATATAATTATCATCCACAGAAATTTTATCCTTAAGATCATATTTCGTACCTAAGAAAAGCATGGGGATATCAGGATCATCAGATCTACAGAGATCTACCCAATTTTCAATTTGACTTAAAGTTATCATTCGCGTTAGATCAAACATTACAAAAGCTCCTTTTGCTCCTAAAACATAACTATTTAGAAGGAATCTAAACTGTGCTTGCCCCCCAAAATCCCATAGCTGTAATGTACAATCAACTTCGTCAATATCTATTTCTTTGAGGAAAAATTCTACCCCTATAGTCATATGTGTTCCTGTCATGAAAACACCATCTACATAACGATGAAGCAGAGTTGTTTTACCAACACCCCCGTCACCTGCGGTTAGAATTTTAAGTATGAATTTCCTTGGCATAGCTATTACTTATAATTATCTGAATTTATTGAATTATATAGACAAATGGTTAAAATTTTTAATTTATTTTGAACTTTTTAATATTTACTGCTAAATTGACATAAAAAATACATTATATTCCTACTCATTTAACTATATCTAAAATCATTAACATTTATTATTACATAATAATATCAATTTTAATTTTGGTCTAATTTAGCTCTACTTAATATGAAAATTATTTTTTTTATAATTATAAAATCTCTTAAGATATTATATTTTTAATCTAATTCAATCTAAATAAATTTATTTACTTAATAAAATGATCAAAGTTTATTTTAAATTCCCTTTATTGAATAAAAGAATATTAATCTAAATAAATTATAAAAAATCTCTATTCTTATAATAAAATATAATTTATATGTTAAATCAGAATTAAGTTGATAATAAATATGGTTGAAATAAAAAAAAAAAAACCAACAGAAGAACAATTAAAAAAATTAGATGTTAAATCTTGGGGTGTTTGGACCAAAGAGAAAAGTACCTTTGATTGGTCATATAGCGATATAGAGACATGTTATATTTTAGATGGTGAAGTTGAGGTCACTACCGATGATGGTGGTAAAATAGAATTTCAAAAAGGAGATTTGGTACAATTTCCTAAAGGATTAAATTGTACATGGAATGTAAAAAAACCTATAAGAAAATACTATAATTTTGGTCCTCTTAATATTGAAGATTAAATATCTTTCTCTATTTTTTCTTTATTTGTTTAGATTTAATAACATTAGTTAAAATTCAATATTTTATTATTTAAGAAAAAGGAAAAGATTAAAGAGTATTATTTAGATTATTATTTCTTCTTTTAGTAATCTATCGTTTCTTTCTAAGGTATCTGTGATAGCTTTTATCTCGGCTCTAGTTTTAATATCAATTTTTTTCATTACATCTAAAATCTCTTTTTCTCCATAATTTTTATTATATAATACTTTAAATTTATCAATAATATCCTTATGATAAAAAATATAATGATTTTCTAAAAAAACAATAAGCCAATTCTTATTTTTCTGCTTTTGAGATAATTTAAAAATACCATTTCTAATTTTTTCTTTATCTTTTTTTAATTCTTTTATAATATCACTTTCTTCAATTCTATAATATTTTTTTAGGAATCTTAATAATCTATTTTTGAAAAAAAGTGATGGTACAAAAGATAACAAAAATAGGATAATGGAAATTATTGTTAAAATGATAGCAGCCGTAGGATTATAAATAGCAGTAATGAGAATAATAATAACTAAAATTATAAACCAACTTCTCCAAACCGTTTTTAAATAGACGAGATACTTCTTTGCCATATTCTAATCATGTATAAATTATATAAACTATATTTTATGGTATTCTTTATTATTTAAAAAATTAATTCAATTAAAAAAAGGAAAAAATGAAAGGTAATCAATGGTTCGTAAATAAAAAAAGATAAAAATATAATTTCCATGTACATATATGCTTTTATTTTAATTATTTATTTTAAAATTGGTAGTTACATGCTTCCTCCTTCTTCGACGTTCTAATACCTCACTTCCCTCTGAAACATTGAAAACTTATATATATAATTAATCCCAAAAATCCAATTACTAATATGAAGAATAAAAGAGAAAATCCTATAGTAATAATATAAGGATAAGGATCCGGTGGAGGACAACAACTCGCACTCCTTAAATTAAGATATAATCTTGCTTTCACTGCCATTGTATCAACTGTAAAGACAGTTGCGAGTTGATTGTACTCATTAGCTTGATTGATCCATCCTT
>CAZGJX010000095.1:0-15901 GCA_964525635.1 uncultured archaeon | reverse complement strand
TCATAAGAAGAAAAAAAGTTTTGTGATTAGAAGCGAACTTTAGTTCGCAAGGAGTCTTTTTTCTCCTTTATTTAATTTTAGATATTAAAACAAGGATTATTGAAAAAATTTTACTTTTTTATTAATTTTCTAAACAAAAAAAGGAAATTATATTAGTTATATGGATTATATCAACATAAGATTCTTAAATCATTAAACTTTGTTTAGTAATAAGTTCGGAAAATTAACAGTGAAGGTTAAAATAATGTCTAATTATGAAAATGAAGTTTATAGGCAAGTAGAAGCAAAAAATCCCAGTGAACCAGAATTTCATCAAGCTGTTAAAGAAGTATTAGAATCATTGATACCATGTTTGGAAAGACATTCTATTTATAGAAAAAATAAGATTCTTGAAAGAATCATTGAACCAGAACGTCAAGTAATATTTCGAGTTCCTTGGGTTGATGATAATAATGAAATTCAAGTAAATAGAGGATTTAGAGTTCAATTTAATTCAGCAATCGGTCCTTTTAAAGGAGGATTAAGATTTCATCCTTCTGTATACTTAGGTATAATTAAATTTCTAGGATTTGAACAGACCTTTAAAAATTCTTTAACTGGGTTAGCTATGGGTGGTGCAAAGGGCGGATCGGATTTTGACCCTAAGGGAAAGTCAGATATGGAAGTGATGAGATTTTGCCAATCTTTTATGACAGAATTATATCGTCATATAGGACCCTTTACTGACGTCCCCGCAGGTGACATAGGTTGCGGAAGCCGAGAGATTGGTTACCTTTACGGAAAATATAAAAAGATTTCAAATTGTACAGATGGTGTTTTAACTGGTAAAGGATTGGAATGGGGGGGCTCCTTAATTAGACCTGAAGCAACGGGATATGGAGCAGTTTATTTTGCTGAAGAAATGCTTAGAGTAAAAGGTGAGGAAATCAAGAGTAAAATTGCTACAGTCTCAGGCTCAGGCAATGTAGCTCAATATACTGTAGAAAAGCTTAACCAATTAGGAGCTAAGGTAGTTACTTTATCTGATTCGAGTGGATCTATATATGATCCTGATGGAATAACGGGTAAAAAATACGATTTTTTCTTAGAATTAAAACAAATAAGAAGAGGAAGAATTAAAGAATATGCTGATGAATTTAATGTAGAATATCGTCCTAATACAAGACCTTGGGATATAAAATGCGATTTAGCATTTCCAAGTGCTACTCAAAATGAAATAGAAAAGGAGGATGCTCAAAATCTAGTGAATAATGGTGTGATTGCTGTATCTGAAGGAGCAAATATGCCCTCAACTCCTGATGCTATAGAGATATTGCAAGGAGCAGGAGTTGCTTTTGGTCCTGGTAAAGCTGCAAATGCAGGTGGTGTAGCAACATCTGGTCTAGAAATGTCTCAGAATTCCTTAAGATTATCTTGGACACGGGAAGAAGTTGATGAAAGATTACATCAAATAATGATAAACATTCACAAAAATGCTTATGAAGCATCTAAAGAATATGGAAAACCTGGAAATTATGTTCTTGGTTCTAATATTGCAGGATTTATAAAAGTGGCAAATGCAATGATAGCTCAAGGACATTGGTAAATCGTAAAATTTACTCTATTGTACCCAGCCAATATTTCTTTTTTTTATTATCAATTGTTTATATATATCTCATTTTAGGAATATTACTGAAGCTCCTTATATCCTGCAAATATATAGAAATATATATATTCTAAATGCAGAGCTATCATCTTTTCCATGATATTAATATAGAGTAATAAGTGAAATAGTAAGATTTAAATATTTGGCAATATTCATGTATACCAAACCATATATTAATATATATAAAATAATAAAATAAATTTTAGAATTTTACAGAAAAGGGTGAAAATTATAGAATTTAATATTGATCCATTATTAAATGGTATTATAGCTTTAGTTGTGATCATTGTAATATTTGTTATTATCCTTATTGTTTCAAGTATAAAAACTGTTACTGAATATAAAAGAAGAATTGTTTTCCGATATGGGAAATATAATAGAACTGTGGGACCTGGTATAGTATTCATATTACCATTTATTGAAAAATCACTTGAAGTAGATATGAGAATAAAAACACAAGATATAGATAGACAGGATATTATAACAAAAGATAATATTCCAATAACTGCTGATACGAGTGTATTTTATAAAGTTATAAATCCTCAATATGCAAGAGTTAAGATAGAAAATTATATGAAAGCTATCATGAACTATACTCAGGGAGCATTAAGAGATGTTATTGGTGGAATGGAACTTGATGAAGTACTTACTCAAAGAGAGAAAATATCTAAGGAGATTCGAAAGGTAGTTGATGAAGAAACCAGAGAATGGGGTGTCGAAATTACACAAATCAAAATTCAACAAATTGAATTACCCCAGAGTATGAAACGAGCTATGGCTGTACAAGCAGAAAAAGAACGTGAGAAAAGAGCAGCTATAATTGCTTCTGAAGGTGAATTAGATGCGGCAAAAAATATAGCAGAGGCAGGAATGTTATTATCTGAATCTCCATCAGCAATTCAAATAAGAACATTACAAACCATTCAAGATATCTCTCACGAGCCTTCACAGAAAATTATAATTTTTATGCCAAATGATATTGGAAATCTATTGAAAAAATTCACAAAATAGAAATTTTTATCACAAAATCATAATTTAGTATAATTTTCTTTTTTTTTAATAAATCCTATAATCAATTACAGAAAAAGTTAAATCTTATGTCAAATACATCAGATAAATTAACTAATTTGTTTATTTATGAATCACAAATGAGGTCTCTTTATGAGATCTTTGCAAAAAAGGCTCAAAAAGAGGGATTTTTATTAATATCAAATCTTTTTAACAACATTTCTATTTTAAAAAAGCAATATATTAAGTGGATTTTTCATCTTTTACACAATACTAAAGAAGATGTTCAGATTGATACAAATAATTCAGTTGATTTTAAAGTAATTATTGATTTTGGTACAACATTAGAAAATCTAGCAACTGTTGTAAAACAACAGGATTATGAATGTCGTGAATTATATCCTGAAGTCATAAATACAATAAAAGAGGATGGAATAACTAAAATTTTATCTAAATTAAAGACTATAGTTGAGATTAAAAAAAAAAAATATCATCGACTTGCATCAATTCAAAATATATTCGAACTTAATATTTTAATGAAGGGGAATGATCTTATTATTTGGATTTGTCAAGGATGTGGTTTTGAAATAGCTGAAGATAACCTCCCCGATGATTTTATATGTCCTTTATGTGGTCATCTAAAATCTTATTTTGAAAAACAAAATCTAAATATTTTCAATAATCACGATAATATATGGAAATGTATGGAATGTGGAGAAGAACTAATGATAGACCAAATACCAGATAGTTGGATTTGTGATAAATGTGGCTCTTCAAAAGATTATTTTAAGAAAAAACCAGCTAAGGAGATTTTAAGTAGTTTTATTAGTGATAAAAAAGAGAATATAATTTGGCAATGCATGGAATGTGGAGAAGAAGTTTTAATGGACAATATACCAGATAGTTGGAATTGTATTAAATGTGGACGATCCAAAGTCTATTTTAAAAGAAAAGGAGTATCTTATAATAAAATCGGATTAGAATTAAAAAATCAAGAAAAAGCTGTATGGATTTGTAAAAATTGTGGGCATACTGTAGAGTTTAATTTACATAATAATTGGAAATGTCCGTTATGTGATAATTGATTTTAAATCTTCACTATTACTTTATATATTATTGCAATTAGCTGTTTAGATAAAATAAGTTCACTATTTATCTTTGAATAAAAAGAATCCTTATTTAAACAAATAATTTTAATTGTTTAATTAATTGCTACAATTATGACCTTTGAAGATGAAATTGAGAAAGCAAAAGATCGTTTTGAATCAATTATTAAAGAACAATTAATAAGAATTGAGAAAATAAAGGTAGAAGGAGATTGGATTGATTATTTATCTTTAAAACCACTCATTATAGGTATTATTGGTGGAGATGGTATAGGGCCTGAAATCTCAAAGCATGCAAAAACAATTCTGGAGTTTATTCTTAAAGATGAGGTAGATGAAGGAGGGGTAGAACTTCGAGAAATACAAGGTTTAACTATTCAAAATCGAGCAGAGAAAAAGAAGGCTATTCCAGATGATGTTTTATTGGAAATTAAAAAATGTCATGTTTTATTAAAAGGTCCAACTACAACACCGAGAAAAGGAGACAAATGGCCAAATATCGAAAGTGCCAATGTTGCTATACGCAGAGAGTTAGATCTTTTTGCAAATGTTCGTCCCGTGAAAGTTCCAGAAAAAAAAATAAGTTGGATATTTTTTAGAGAAAATACAGAAGGTGCTTATATTCTTGGTTCCAAAGGTATAAATATTACTGATGATTTATCTCTTGATTTTAAAGTTATTACTACTCAAGGTTCTGAAAGAATTATTAGATTAGCATTTGAATATGCAAAACAACATAAAATTGATAAAGTCACTGTTGTAACAAAAGCAAATGTTATAAAAGCAACAGATGGAAAATTCCTAGCAGTTGCTGAAAGAATATCAAAAGCTTATCCTAATATTCAATGGGATGACTGGTATATTGATATAATGACCGCAAAATTAATAGATCCTGCAAGACAAAATCAATTCAAGGTTATTGTTGCACCAAATCTTTATGGTGATATTATAACAGATGAAGCAGCTCAGATGCAAGGAGGAGTAGGGACTGCAGGGAGTGCAAACATTGGAAAGAGATACGCTATGTTTGAAGCTATACATGGATCTGCTCCTCGAATGGTTGAGGAAGGTAGAGCCAAATTTGCCGATCCAATGAGTATGTTAAGAGCAGTCATAATGCTCCTTGAACATATAGGTTATAAGGAAAAAGCAAAACGACTTGAATTAGCTTTGGATATATGTGGTATTTATGAGAAAAAAATAATTCTTACTGGAAGAGCAAATGGTGGAACTGGAGACGAACTTGCCAATTATATTATGGAGACAATTCAAGAGTCTAATTTAGAAAAAAAATGGAAATCTTATCAATAGTATATTATAATTTAATTATTAGTTCCCTACTATAGTAACATTATCCGCACCAGTATTTTATAGTAAATATAAACATTTTTCATATTTTACTAATTTAGTCTTCTACTAATATTGAATAAAATTAAAAATGTATATAATTAGAATCAAAAAATTAAATTATAATACTGAATTAATACTCTGACATAAATTTTATTCGCTAAATACTATTTTGATTAATTAATAATTAATTCGTTATAATTCATTACATTTATTAAAAGCTATTTATTAATTTTCTTAATTAAAATAATAATCATTTTTTATTGATCTCATGAGTATTCATCTTCCACTTCTAATCCTGAGTTTTGTATTTTTTATATTGATTATCATAAGTTATACCATCGAAAGATTAGATTTTGTAGCTATTTCTTTATTATGTTGTTTCATTTGTGCTACAATAACAGGAATGACTTTAAAAAAAAATATTGATATTTTTATTGGGTACATAGAATGGGAGCCTATCATCATCATATTGAGTATGAGTATCATAACTAAGATTGCTGAAGATTCAAATATTTTAGAGTTTCTTGCTGTAAAACTTTTTAAATTTTCTAAGGGAAATCAACGTGTTTTTTTCTATTTAATATGTATTATTACAACTCTACTTGCCTCAATTATTTCTGATGTAGTTGTTGTCTTAATAATCGCTCCTATTGTCATACGTCTCTGCCATTTTCTAAAAATCAGAGCAGGAACATATTTGATGGGGATGACTATTTGTATAAATATTGGTTCCATAATAACACCTTTTTCAAGTGGAGAAAACATCATTATTTCTAATGCATTTGGCTTAGATACTCTATATTTCATTAAAAATTATTGGATTTTTTCTTTTATATTATTATTCTTAACAATTTATCTACTAGATCGTTTCTATTTAAAAAAAGAGCCTAAAATTGAAGAAATTCAAAAAAAATTTGTAATTGAGCTGATTAATAGTGATATAATGATAAAAAATAAGAAAATGTTCTATATCAATGGGATTGGAATTATAATTACTATCTTATGTTTTGCTAGTTTACCAATTTTATATCTTACAGCGATCATATCTGCTTTAATTCTTGTTATAATAAATAAAGGATATAATAAAAAATCAATGAGTCAACTTTTAAGAGATGTTGAATGGGAAATTATCTTCTTTTTCATTTCTTTATATGTTGTTGTAGGATGTCTACTATTAGCAGGGTTTCAAGAAATCTTTACTGATATACCATTTAATGCATTACATCCTATTTTATTATCGCTAATATTATTATTAATGGTAAGTGGAATAAGTGGAACTGTTGCAAATACACCTACCGCATTGATTTTTATCCCAATAATTCAAATTTTAATAGACCCATCTCCAGGAGGATGGGAATTTGCTGAAACACCATTACTTTTTGCATTTATCATTGGAATTAATCTTGGGGGCAATTTTCTTGTTCAAGGAGCCGCATGTGATATGATGACTTTAAAAATCGCCAGAGATTCTGGTGTTCAAAATCTCAATTATAGAAGATTAGCTAAAAATGGAGCATTATTTGCATTTATCCACATAGGATTTGCAATTTTATATATTATCCCTCTGGTTTTGTTAACAGGATAAACCAATTGTTCCAAAAAGTAAATGAATTTGAATATATTAATTTATTTTATATTGTTTTCAAAATCATGCCTAATTTTTGGAAAACTGTAAATAAAACTTAAAAATACTATAGTCAAATAAAAGTTAAAAGTCATATAATAATTAAAATTCTTATCAAATAATTCCTTTTCTTCTAAGTAAAGGAAAGTAAAAATTTCAAATTTAATTCCTTTTATATATGACGCAGTTAATATTCACTCATTCTAATCATTTTTATCTTATTAATACAACCAATTAAATAAGTGAGGAATTGTTGTTATGATTAAATATTTAATGTGTTATAAATAATAAAGAAATGCATAATTTTTTATATGATCAGATAGATCTATTTTTTATCATAAATAAATTTAAATTTAAAAATAAATAAGGAAAAGAAGATGAACTCTAGAAAAAAGTTATTAATTGCTTTTATTGGTTTGTTTATAATGTTTTCTGCTTTCGGAACCTCTAAGGCTGCAGATATAGGGGTTAAAGAAGGTAAAACTTTTAAATGGGACATTAAAATATCAATAACAGGCATTACATCTTTAAGTGGTAGTATGACTATGGAAATTACCAATGTTGGAACAGTAGGTGATACTACAACAGTTACAGGTAATATAACTATATCCATGTTGGGTATTCCTGTGGAAGTTTCAGGAACTATATTGACTTGGAATAATGTAACTGAAGTTGCGACTTTTGGAATTCAAGCTACCGTTAATTCAAGCATATATACTGTCTTATTAGCTCCAAGACTTGATTTAGACGTGGTAGCGGCTTATGTGGGCGGAACCGTAACCGGTACTAATACGGTGGAGGTTCAAATACCTGACGGTCCAATAGCAGTTTCCACGTTTGATGATAATGGTGTTTTAATTTCAATGAAAGCATCTGATCAATCAGCGTCAGTCTCTGTTACTAGAACTGCCAGTGATGAAGTTTCATTTGGTTATGCTTTTTTATTTATCATTCCAGCGGCAGTTATTGCATTAGTAATCAGAAAACGGAAATCCATGAAATTAATTTAAATTAGATTTTAAATTTTAAAAATTTTTTTTTACTTATTATTCTAAAAGACTTTAAATTTTAGCACTTAACTTTTTTTTATAATAAGATTTTATCTAATGCTATAATTGAAAAATCTAAAATTAATCTAAAAATGTTTTAGTATGGATTGTGTAATTTTTATAGATTTAATTATTCTAAGAGGAAAAGAGAAAGTAAAAATTTATCCAAATTAAGTTCTTTTAATAAAATTAAATTATTGACTAAATAACTAAAGATATTTTCATTTTTAAAATAATACAAAGTCATTTTTTGCCCAAGGTTTCCTTTAATAATTTTTATGACATTTTTAATTAATTTAATCAGAAGTCTCTCTACTATCATCATATTACATTCACTAGGATTTATATTAATTATATTAAATCCAGAATCTCTTGTAAAGGTAATTTTATGTAATTCTGAATCTGCAATAAAATCGGGATCTTGTTTTAATTTATTAAACATATCTTCGAGTTCATTATATAATCGTTCTTTTTCTTTTATATTCGAAAAAATATTCATTGACATATTTAGTATCTGTTGGAATATTCCCAAAATATCAAAAAATTCAGCTATTGTTGTTATATTTTCAGCTTCTTTCCATTGATGATAATATTCATCAATTGTTTTTTTAAATGGATAGAATCTTTCGATATTTCCATTCCATTCTTCTTTCATAAATTTAGCAAAGTTATTATTTTCTACATAATCCTGAATAAATGATTGTTTAATTATGTTTAACCGTGCTCTTAATATTTCTGCATGTACATCTTTATTATCTGCTGCAATAAATAAAAGATTAACACCTTTTTCTTCCAGATAAACCCATCTCAGGCCCCCCATTTCGATACTCTCAATTCCTTGTTTAAATTCAAAAACAGTAAAGTGATTTAAAGCAGTTAATAGACCTGAAACTAAATCCTCATTAGCCATTAAATCTTGATAAGCCTGATAAACTAATGTTACTCCACTTTCACTATTGAGTATCCAAATATTCATATTTTTTCTCCATTAATCCTTGCATTGATTATTAATATTTTTTTATATAAATTTTTTATAATTATATTATATCTTTTAAATCTCTTATATCAAATTATTTATATCATTTGATTTACAGTAAGATTGTAAATTTCGAAGTATTTCAGATAATTTTCTTCTTAAAACCAGTTCACTTGCATCTCCCATTATATTTAAGAAATCACTTGCTAAGGTGAAACTATGGACAAATACACCAACTTTGGATTTATTAGGATCTAATGATTTAATTCTTAACCGTGCTTCTAGTTTTTTAACATTTTCATTATTTCTTACATTTAACTCAATTAATCTTCCCTTTTCTGGAGTTTCTCCCTTATCTTCTAATAATAATTCCCCACTCATTTTCACGGGTATCTTTATAATATCGATTTCGTCTGTAATATCACTGTGAAATACATTAGGAGAAATAAAATTCACTTTAATCTTCTTTACGGGACTAATGGTTTCCCATACTTTTGCGCTATATATCGCTCTCAGGAGAGTTTCCTTATCACAATCAACCTCAACGACTTTGGAAATTAATTTATCTGTCAACAAATCATCACCTTTTAATATGTTTTATAATAAAATATATTTTTTTTAAGTTTTAATTATTTACACTAAGAATATTTCATCTTCAATTTATAAAATCTTTTAAATGAAATATAATACAGATTAAAATCTACCATATAATAATTAATTTTTCAAAATATTATAAATTACCTCAGACTTCCTCAATTTTTTCATTTTTAAATCAAGTAAAATAATTTTTCATCATAGGTAATAAATTTTAGAATCTCCCAAATTTTTATACTTTCTTTTCTCTAAATAACTTACTTTCTTTTATATCATTAATCTCTCCACATTTAGGACATGTCCATTCTTTATTACCAGTCTTCACAGAATTAAGACATTCTTCACAAAGGGCTGTATCACAGATACAATAATGGAGATTACCTACTTTTTTTACAAAATCTTTTTTGCAAACATAACAAAATGGTGGGGGAGTATCACTCATTTTTATTTGATATGATTTTTTGAATAATATTCTTTATTATAGTTTTAATTGTATTTAATATTTTATTATATATTAATAAAAAACTATGATTATTTTGAACAAACTAATACAAAGAATTCAATTACTTGCACTTGTTAGTATCTTTTTCATTTATAAAATTATTATGGCTATAATTGAAGAAAATCAAGCCGATCTAATTCTCTGGGGACTAATCTTAGTAATATATATGATTTCTTTAGTTATTCTTTATTTTATTGTAAAAAAAAACCAAGAAAAATGAATTTAATGATTAAGACTGTTAAAAGATATTATAGTATTTCCCATAAATTCTTTTAGAATAAACTCCTAATTTTTTTTATCTTTTTAAATCTTATTTTAAAAATAAAGAAAACTAAAAGGAAATAATGAAGTTTTAAATTCTATTTGATTTTAGAATATGCTATTTTTAGAAGTTCTTCTGTTTTTTTCGTAAAACTTACTATAATATCTTCAACATCTATTTCTGAATCAATTAAGCCTACTCCCTGTCCAGCTAGAATTGCTCCATTCACTACATCACCTCTATATACATATTCATATGGTTCTAAATTTTCACGCATCATTTTTACATCAAAGGATGACTCAAAATCTACTTTTTCTTCTTTTGAAAATGCTTTTCCATGTTCTATTGAATATTTATTTTTTAATAATCTAATAGGGCCAAATGCTCCCGTTGTAAGTAGGGTATCTTTATCAGTCGCAGGATACAACACTGATTTATAATTTTCATGAAATTCACTTTGTTTTGTAGCAATGAATCTAGTACCCATAATGATAGCATCTGCTCCTCCTGCTATTGCCATTGATAGTCCTTCTGGTGATGCAAATCCTCCAGATGCTATAAGGGGTAATTGCGGGAATTTATTTACTACTTCTTGAATAAGTATTAATGTTGTTATTTCTTCATAACTTTGATGACCTCCCCCTTCAATGCCAGTTACTATTAATCCATCACATCCAGAATCTACTACTTTTTGTGCTAAATAAAGAGCAGGTGCAACATGAAAATGTTTTATTGTCGGACAACTATCTTTCCATAATTTGGAAACTTTTCTTGGACTCCCTGCTGAAGTAATACCAAAAACACATTGTTCTTGTATGCGAGGATTTTCATTTATCCATTTTACTAATTTTTTAGCTAATGGAATAGAATCAAGTTGTAGCCTAGCAGTTCTTATATTTATTCCAAATGGTTTATCAGAGTGCTCAATAAAATAATCAACACTCTCTTTTATTGCTTTAATATTATCCTGATCTAACATGTTTATATGACTAAGAACACCCAATCCCCCTGCTTCTGAAACTGCTACTGCTAATTCTGTTGTATAAAAGGGACCCATAGGAGCGCTTATTATCGGGTATTTTATACCAAACATTTCAGTTATTCTTGTCTTTATCATATTTTATTCCTGTTTGTTTCCTTATTAAAATTTTTTAAAATATAAAAATATATAAAAATACTTTTAAAATAAAATCAATTATTATAAAGTAGAATTCTCAATTATTATTAAATCGAATTAATCAAACAATAAGTTATATAAATGAGTTATTTAAATTACTTTTATACATATTTAAAAATAATAAAATGATGATAAAAATAAAAATATAATTTATAGATTTTGAATTATATTTGGTACACTCAAACCAAATCCATACAGAAAAATACCTTGTATTAAAGCAAAAATGGCAATCCCTAAAGCAACAGGTGGAAATGATAAAACTTTGGAAATTAACACAAAGATTTTTAAATAAAATTTAAATAATACCGCAACAGTACAAGCTACTATGATAAAAATAGCTATACAAATATATTTAAAGTATTTCCCTAAAATATAATCAGCTAACACTGTATCAGGAACGAGTGTAGCAAATAGGATGGTTGCTACTGCTCCAACTAATATTCCAAATAAACTAGATAAAGGAAGATCTTTTATTGGTTTAAAGAACATTGCAATTCCTATTATAATTAAATATAAACATGTAAACTGATTTGCGTGTGCCTCTGTTGCTTCCACGTATCTAAAACTTGGAGGTATATCTAAAATTAAACCCATTGCACCTGCCCAGACACATAAAACTCCTACAACTAAACCTGACCAAGATATTAATTTTAGTAATATTAACATTCGTTGTTTTGGTTTTTCTACTTCTTGTTCTAATTTTCTTTTTGAAAATGATCCTCTCCTTTTTCTATCGATACCTAACCAACTAATAGCGATAATTCCGCTTATTATAACCATAATTCCCCCAGATTGGGCAACCAATTCAAAGAAATCTTCTATATATGTCCAATAATCGTTTTGAAAAATCATTATTATTTCATTAAAAATTTTTTTTTATATTCTTAAATAAATTGAGATTTTAAAAATATGTTTAAAATTTTTATTCAAGAAAAAATTATACAATTCTCTTATTAAAAATAATGATAATTTATTTAAATCTAAATTATTACTTCAAGTTAAAAATAACATTTATTAAAATAAAGAAAAATGAATGATATTAAAAAAGAAAAAAAAAATCATAAAAATGAGTTTTGTACTGGATGAGGAATAATTGATGGTATTATAAATAGTATTAGAAAAATCAAACAAAATCATCAAAAAAAAATCAAAAAAAAAATAGAAGAAAATTAAAACAGAAATTCTCAAAGATTTGATCAAAAAAGTTAGGATCTAATCTTAAAGTTCTGCAGGAACTAGAGAATATAAATTAAATAATTAAAAAAATAAAAAATAAAGTTTTATCTTAAAAATCGATTGGTTATTTTCAATATGAAATTAAAAGTAGTAAGATAAGGAATAAAATCTTATATCTAAACTAACTTTGACCTTTTATATTATTCTATTAATTTTAAAGGTCTCCCTACTCCAATATAATATATCTTTTTTGGTAATTCCATTATTTTAAATATATTTTGACAATCAATTAATAATTTTAATTGATTACACTCTTTCAATAGGTCTTTGAATCCCTGAGATTTAAATTCTTCATGTCCTGTAAGTATAATAATTAGTGGATAATTATGTTTAAGAAATGTATAATCAGATTCTATATTAATTCCAAGTAGGGTTTCACCTTTAAAATAAGGATCATATATCGTAATTGAAGCATTAAATTGTTTTAAATCTTCTATAATTGGAATTGATGGAGAAATTTGAATATCTTTTACATTTGGTTTGTATGCAATACCTAAAATTGCAATTGGAGTTCCAGAAATAGATTTTCCTATTTCATTTAATCCTTCAAAAATTAATTCAATAATATGAGATGGTTGTCTTTGATTTATCTCAGTTGCTGAACGGACTAAATTAGGAGTGAAAGATACACGATATCCATCATCCATAAGATAATAGGGATTGCTAGGTAGACATGGACCACCCACACCAGGACCTGGAAAATGAGGTAAAAAATTATATTTAGATTTTGCTCCTTTTATAATTTCCATATAATCTATATCTAACAATCTTGATAATTGAGCAATCTCATTAGCAAAAGCTATATTTACAACCCGAAAGATATTTTCAATTAATTTAACAGAATTTGCAGTTCTAGGATTGCTCACCTTTATAATTTCTACTCCAAAAATGTTTTTATAGAAATTTGCTACAATATCACATGCAAATTCATTACTAGCTCCTACTATTCTTGGAATAGATATAAGATTTTTCATTATATTCCCTGGATTTGCCCTTTCTGGGCATGACACAATCCAAAAATCTCTATTAATTTTTAAACCAGATATATTCTCTATTAGTGGAATTGCTTTATTTTTCACATATAGAGGACCTACTGTTGATTCTATTAATATAATTTTATTCTGAATAATATCTTTTAAAGATGCTATATTTTCAACGACTTTATTTATAATAGTGTAATCGGGAACTTTTTGTTTTGTGATAGGAGTAGGAACACAAATAATAATGATATCTGCTAATGAAATAGGTTCTTTAAAAATAATTGTTGCTTTAAATTTACCATTTGAGACAACTTCTTTAAGAATTTTTGGAAGTTCTGGTTCATCTAAGATAAATTTAATAGGAGGATTTCCCCCCCCTTGATTAATTTTATCTATATAATCTTGTTTAATATCAATTCCAAAAGTTTTATAACCTGCTTTAGCAATCATAAGTGATGTTGGCAATCCAATACGTCCTATACCTATAACTGCAACTTTTAATGATTTACTAAGTACTCTTTTTTTCCAATCTTCCATATTAACTAATTTCTCTGCTTCTTTTGCTTCACATCTAATACTCTTTCCTTCATTCATTTCTGAAGTTGTTATAATTTAATTATATTTAAAAATGAATATAATCTAAAAGTTTAGATAAAATATAATTTTTACTCTATGAATAACATTAAAAAAAAATCCAAACGTATTTTAAAAAAATATGTCACGAGACTTTTTTCAAGATTTTTGGCCAGAAGAACTAACTTATTGTTTTGGATGTGGAAGAAATAATAAGGAGGGGTTACAAATAAAAAGCTATTGGGAAGGTGAGGAGGCAATCTGTAATTGGATTCCAAAAGATTATTTAATGGCTGGAAAAGGTATATTATGTGGTGGTATTATTGCAACCTTGATTGATTGTCATTGCCTTAACACAGCAATTGCTGCTGCATATAAAGCAGAAAATCGTGATCTTGGTACCAAACCATTTCTTCCGTATGTTACTGGTGAATTACAAATAAAATTAATAAAACCTATTTCACTTGACTCTCCAATAACTCTCCAGGCAAAAATAGATTTATTAACAAAGAATAAGATAATTGTTTCCTGTTTAGTTTTTTCAGAAGGAATTATATGCGCTCAAGGAATAATAATCGCTATTAGCGTTCCAATTGGATTTTGGAAAAAATAATATCTATGATGTAAATTAAAACCATATATAATTTTAAGGATTAGAAAAGAATAAAAATTGGATTAAAGATCATTTTAATATACTATTTTATTTCTATTATTTAATAAGATAATTTTGAGGTAATATTATGAAGCTTAATTATTGTAAAAATTGTGGAAAAAATGTTTTGTTTCAAAGACCTAATTTGAATATTGGAATTTTAATCACATTAGCTATCTTTACTGGAGGAGTGGGTATTCCAATTTATATATGGATACATCATGCTAAACACAAGAAAAAGTGTATTTATTGTGGATCAGAACTCTTTGCTCCTTTTAATCCATCTAGCCCCATAGATTCTTCATTAATAGAAATAAGTGGTAAAGAAATTAAATATTGCTTTTATTGTGGCCGAAGTATTGATGATAATGACATAGCTTATTGTCCAGATTGTGGAGAAAAAGTATAATATTACTATATTATTATATTATTTTTTGGATACTTATCCTTTCTGGAATTAAAACAATAAATAATATTTATTTTAAAATTTTTTTAATTTTAACTATATAGAGTTTTTAATATAATGAGTTAAATTCTTATAAAGTATTATAAAATTAATTAAGTTCTCTTTTTCCTTCTAAAATCTCTTGAATCTTTTTTAAAAGTTCCTTACCAGAAAAGGGTTTAGTTATATAATAATCTGCTCCTAATTTTTTTCCTTTTTGAATATCTTCACTAAAACTCTTAACTGTGAAAAGTACAACAATAATATGGTTGAGTTTATCAGAATTTTTTACGAGTTGAAGTACCTCAAACCCACTCATTCCTGGCATCATAAGATCAAGCAATATTAATGCAATTTCACCATATTTTTCTTCTATAATTCTTACAGCTTCTTTTCCATTACTACATGTAATTGTATTAAAATCCCCTAATTTTAAAAATTTCTCAGTTAAGTTGAGTATGTCGGGTTCATCATCAACTACTAATATTGTTTCTTTGTTTGACATGTTTTTTTTAAATTCTAAAAAATTTAGTCTTTTATTTTTTTTAATTATAATTTACTTATATTCTTGTCTTTATAAATCTTTAACTTTATTAATATTTCTTGTATTTATACATTGTAATACTTATGCCACGAAAAAAAAAACCACCAATATTTCCATATGATTATTTAAACAATAACGCAGATGAATATGATAATCTGGAATGGATGGAAAGAAATCA
>CAZGJX010000094.1:0-16223 GCA_964525635.1 uncultured archaeon | reverse complement strand
ATTTTATTTAAAAATAAAAATAAAAATTAACTATATCCTATCTTTGAAAGTCAAGGTTTATTAAAAATAATCGAAGATCATCTATATTTCTCCAGAATAACGAGTTATAAAATTAAAAAAACCAACCCAGTATTATAACAAAAAAAAGCGCTACTAATGCTCCTAAAAGACCAATTCATGAGGGAACTCCTCCTGCTCTTTCATATATTTTTATAGATTCAAATATTTCTTGTATTTTTGATTTATAGCCTAAAGATATATGTCCAGAAATGATTCCAACTACATGAGAGACGACAGCGTTAATGCAGGGAACAGCAAGAATTTTAAATAAATTACCCTCAGAATTAACTTAAATACTGCTTATTAATAATATAAGACTAATAATACAGGCAATAATTTCAACAAAAAGAAAAATATAAAATACTTGAGTAGCAAAAGTTTCACTATCTATTGAATATCGATATTTTAAATTATGATTTTTTTTCTTTTTCGGCTCCCTATCATAATATTCATTAAAATCTTCAAATGTTCTTAATTCTTTTATTTTTTCAGTCTTTTGAGAACTTTTTATTTCTAGTTGCGTATTATTTATTGTATGTTTGAGGTTATTGGATATTTTGATTTCATTTTTACAATTATGACAAAATTCTTGATCTGGTTTAAATAATTATGCCTTACAATATGGACATTTCATAATTTTATTACTTTCTTATATATTATTCTTATAATTTATTGAATTCTATTTAATTATATACTCAGACCTATATTTAAAATAATTAATATAAAAAAAATTACATTTGAAATGATATTAATTTTAAATTCCTATTTGGACTAATTGAGTATGGAAAACCATGTTTAATACGCCAACAGCTGCTGTAATTGTTAAGGAACCTAACAGTCCAATCCATACTAATACACTTGCAGCTCTTTCATACCTATTTTTTCTTTCCCATTTTTGTGCTTTATTAATATATTTTAAAGATAAAAATCCAGAAAGAATTGCAATAATATGAATAACTATAGCGATTGACAATGAACCAGGAAATATCTTAAAAGTTGGATTTGTAGAACTTGTATCAATACTAAATACTGATTGAAAGAAGCTAAAAAGATAAAAACCTTCTGCAATCAATGGTAAAAAAAACGCTAAAAATGCATAGGTCCTAGCTTTTATTGAAAATTCGATAGAATTCATTTTAGGTTCTATACTCTCAGTTTTATCCTTATCATAATTTTAATCTTCAATACGATCAAATAATTCTGAAACTTCATTTTTAGGTTGAGAGTTAGAAGAGAGATCAATTTCACTACTACAATTATGACAATACTTTTGATATTTGTCATATAATTTTTCACCACATTTAGGACAATACATAGATTACCCTCTATTATATATTATTATTTTTTTATTGGATTTATATAACTATATATTCTTCTATGTATTTAAATATTTTGGAAAAAACCATACACACTGAATAAAATAATTTTGAAATTTTCTTTCTATCTATTTAAATAAACATTCAGCACTCCGCCTCTAATAAGAATTAGTACGCAAGTGAAAAGATCAAATCAGGAAATTATATCTCCAATTTTCTCATATAAATTTTTCATTCCCATAATTCCATATTTAACTTATATTACTAATATAAAAACAAAGAAATAAAATCTACCCAACATATTCGCATGCGTTAAAGAACAAGGAAAAGATAAAAAAAAGTGGGTAGAAGGATTATATAAACGAAAATGGGTGAGAAAATTTATAATTCTTCATTCAATTATAAAATTAACCAAATATGATTGTTATTTCTCCTCCTCTATTAATCACTATATTAAAGAAAACATTCAGCGTTATGAGAATTATAAGAGCCATTAATGAACCTAAAAGACCAATCCATGCAAAAACACCTCCTGCTCTCTCATATATATTTCTTGGTTCAAGTTTATATTGTGCTTTTGATTGATATCCTAAAGATAGAAATCCAGAGAGAACTCCCGCTATATGGGATACACCAGCAATAATGCATGGAACAGGGAATATCTTAAATATTTTACCATCAGGAATTTCTTCAATGCTATTTTGTGATAGCATTACACCAATGCTATAGAAAATTATTGCAATATAGGGTAATAAGTTTGCGAGAAAAGCAAATCTTGCGCATTTTATTGAATATGGAATTTTTGACTTTTTTTTATCATGAAATTCTACAAAATCTTCGAATGTTCTTAAATCTTTTAATTCTTTAGTTTGTTTAATTTGTTCAGTGTTTTCTATTGTTTGTTTAAGGATATTGGATATTTTGATTTTATTTTTACAATTATGACAAAATTCTTGATCTGGTTTAAATAATTGTGCCTTACAATATGGACATTTCATAAATTTATCACTTTCTGATTTTTTATTTTTATGATTTATTTGAGATATATATATATATTCATATATTCTTATATCTATTTAAATATTTTGAAAATTATATGAGAAAAACCTATTTTATTTTAATTTAAATATATTATTACGAACAAAACATACATTATACCCACACCTATAAAACCTCCTATAATATTTGAAAGTGCAGTCCATATCATAACACTTGCTTTTTTTTCATACCGATTTTTCTTTTCACATTTTTGTGCTTTTATTAAATACTTAAAAGATATATAGAAACAAATTATTGCAAGAATATGACAACCTATTGCAATAAATAATGTAATAGGAAAAATTTTAAAAGTTGAATTTGTAGAAACCGCATTAATATAAATTGCTGATTGAAGTAGATTGATAACATAAAAAACAGCTGAAACCAATGGTAAAATAAATGCATAAATTGCTAAATTTCTAGCTTTTACTGAAAATGGAAAATCTTTTGGAGATATATCCTGAATGTCCTCTCCTTCTCTAGCATAACTTTCAATAAGATTATTAAATTCTGATATCTTTTTTTCTTCCGATTTGTCTATAAATTGAGAGCTAGAAGAGAGATTAATTTCACTACCACAATCAGGACAATACTTTTTATTTATGTCATATAATTCTATACCACAATTAGGACATTTCATATTTTAAACCTTTATATTTAGTTCTATTATTCATTATATTGATTTTTATTGGATATTAGATAATATATCTTTTTACGAATATTTAAATAATTTGTTGAAATAAAATATAAAAAAAAAATAATAATAATGCTATTTTAGAGTTTTTTATTTTTTCGACAATCAATTTAGGAAGGTAGTTCAATTAGGCCCACATATGCTTGGGCAACCATTAATGCATCAACAATATCAATAGCTCCACTATCATCCACGTTTGCTTCTTCGGGATAAAATGGTTGAGGATCAAGACCAACATAATATTGAGCAATCATAAGAGCATCAATGATATCAACATTACCATCATGATTCACATCACCATTTTGGAATTCAGCACTTTGGGATACTGTAACAATTACACTGTCTGTTGTTGTGAGTCCAGATTGATCAGAGACTACTATTATATATGTATAGCTACCTAAGTTTAATCCATCAACATTAATATTAATTGGTACACCAGAATTCCATGATCCACTCTGAACTTGAGTACCATCTATCGTTATTGTATAAGTTGCTGGATTCATATCATTTGCTGTCCAACTAATACTATTTCCAGTATCTCCTTCAATGTAATTAATATCATTTGGACTTGTGATGGTTGGTGGAGTTAAATCCTCTCCAGAGGGTTCTATACCCCAGACTATTGCACCTTGATAATAGGCAGTTACTCTTTCCCAATCTGCATAGCTAGTTTTCGAAGGATCAAATGAATAATCATTGGTTTGGTCAAATAATAGCCAATCCGATGTATGAAATCGATTTTGGATTTCACCTGTATTTGATCCTGAATAAACAGTTCCTAAAGAAGAATCGAATCCAATTTCAAGATAGTCATAATCTCCCTCTGATCCAAAAGTTGATTGGATATTAGTTGATCCAACAACAGCGTAATCAATTTCATTGAGAATATTACTGTAATGATGTTCTGAATCAAACCAATATCTTACAGTAATATCTGAAAATAGCAGATCTTCAGCATCATCATTGTATATATTTATATATGGTCTAACTTGAGCAGTTTCATCATTTGTATCTCCACACCTATATTGTACTCTTATATTTGCCGCAGGTCTTACGAGAGTTGTTGCACTTTGTTGAGATGTTGCTGGACTTTCATTATTACTATCGTCAACAGCACTAACTCTATAATAATAGGTGGTTTCAGAATTCAGATTCCAATCAATAAATTCACTAGATAATGTTTCTGATATTAAATTATTGTTATCAGGTGTGAATCCACTTGAAGTACTTCGATAGATTCTATATTTTAGTAAGTCTAATTCAGAATTATCATTCCAATTAAGATCAATTTGATTATAACTGGTTGCAGTAGTCGAAAGACCTGTAGGCGTTGCTGGGGGATTAGAATCTGGTGAAAGTGTTGTATCACTTACTATACTTGAAGGATCACTTTCTTGTCGATAGGCATCTACCGCAGTCACTCTATAATAATATATTGTATCTGGATTAAGTCCAATATCTAAATAATCACTAGTCTCTGCTTCATCTATGAGATTATTTTGATCTGGTGTAAATCCACTTGTAGTACTACGATAAATATTATATCTTGTAACTGATGATTCTGGATTATCATTCCAATTCAAATCTATCTTGGTCGGACTTAAAGCATCTGCAGTTAAACCCGTTGGCGTGCTAGGAGGAGGTGAAGGAGGTTCAGGAACTAGTACATCCAATAGTTCTTGATGCCATGCCTCTGCTTCAAGGTCATATAATTCTTGAAAATGCCAATAAGTCCAACAGATATTTCTAGCTTCAGCAGCTTCTCTAACAAAATTACCCCAATTCGTTCTTTGATCCATTTCATTTAATGGATTCGATCCGAACTCACCCATTAATACTGGTAAATTATGATCGGCAGCCCATTGAGCCGCAAAATCCAACTCAGATTCAATTACGGCCTTTTCTTCATCAGTACCATACCAATCTATATCTCCAGTGATAGCAAATTGCCATGGAGTATAAAAATGAAAGGTGGTAAGAATGTTTCTATCATTAGGATCAGGAAGTTCTAAATATTCCATTTGAAATATATTATCAGCCTGACCTCCGATTACTAGTGTTCTTGTTGGATTCGTTGCTCTACATATATCATATGTTTCTTGAACTAATTCATTCCATACACCAATATCAATATCACCATATGGTTCATTTAAAAATTCAAGATAAAGATCATCAGGATAATCTTGAAAATATTCTGCAATTTGTACCCACATTCCAAGATATCTATCCCTATGTCCAGCAAGATTTGTATGAATTTCTTCATAATGATGCATATCCACGATTGCGATCATATCTCTAGATAAAGCATTATCAACTGCCCAAGCTACTCTTTCCATAAAAACAGGATCAATTGTATATGGAGCTGTATCTTCTGCATGAGTAGAAAATCTAACGGGAATCCGAATACATTCAAAACCAGCTTCTTTGGCAAGATCGAAATGTTCTTCTTGCATAACAATCCCCCAATCTCCTTCATTTGGTGCATCTAATGTATTGCCAAAATTCAGTCCTCGAAGAAAGGGAGGAGGTGGTGCAACAGCAGATATGATTGGAATATTAGTATTGGTTGAATTAATATTGATAAATCTATTTGAAAAACCAAAAATCAATGGAACAAAAAGTAGGAGACTAATACTTAGAATTCTATATAGGTTTTTTGTTTTATTTTTTGACATAATTTTACACTTTTTTATTATTTCTATAAAAATGTCTTTAGATCTCACGAGAGATCTGATTTTTTGTAAGTATTTCAAAGAAAAAAAGAAAATTTGTTAAATATGTCTATGGATAATAAATATTTAAACTTTTCCTATTCCTCATAGGAGAAGTAGGAAAACTAAAAATAATTAGGTTTTGCTCTAAAATAATTAATAATTTAACATAAATGAAATAAAAAATTCAAACTATAATCAATTTGATAAATTTAGGCATATTTAAACAGAAATAGGTCTAATCTTTAATTTATTGAAAAAATTTTCTTTTTCTAAAAAATTTTTCATTTTAAAAACAGAGATTTCTATGTGTTATCTTTTTTATCGTTTATTTATAAATTTTTCTTTTGATTGATATTCTGAACAGATTTTACATTCAGGATATCGACATATAGTTTCCAATTGAGGTAAGATACAACTTCCTAAAAATGGGCATAAAAGTATGTTGTTCCTCTTATAATTAACTGTCATAAAATCACCAAATTTATCATAATGATTAAATATTTTAATTTTCATTTAAAAAAGAGAATATTTAATAAATTACAATTTAATTAAAACATATTCTATAAAATTTAGTATTCTTGTATTTGAAAGTTATTTGTATCTTTAATAATTAATCATTCATTTCTATATATAATAACAAAATTTAAAAATCATAAATAAAATTGATTTTGTTAAGATTATTTAATATATAGGATAAGTTTTTATCTTTTTTGCTTTAATTTGATACTCACAGCACTCCTTATAATTTGGAAATTTACAAATATCTCCATTTTTTGGCAAAATACAACTTATAGAAAATGGACAAGGTAATAAGTGAGTCTCAGGATTAAAATTAATAGTCATATTTTAACTCAACTTTTTTATATTCCTAAATAAAAAATCTAATTTATTAATTATTTTAATAATAAATGTTGTTTTTTTTTTTATTAATCAAAAATTTATATTCTTAGTCTTATATGAACTATATAATTTCCACTTTTAAAGTTATCTGTTTACTTAACAATACGTTTAATTGATACAATAAATATTTTATAAATTTAAAGGAAAAAGTTGTTAATTTTTATAGTAAAAAATAATAATTACTATTAAATGAATTTGTAAAGTAATAGAATGATCATTTACTAATGAGAAAAATATGGAGGGAGTGGGATTCTCCAAGAATGAGGATTTCTCAGAACTTTTTTGAACCCACGAAGGCCTTCGCCACTGGATCTTAAGTCCAGCACCTTTAATCGGTCTTGACCCTTTTTTAAGCGACCTTTGGCCTTATTCTACTGTTCAAGTCTAAATTTGACCAGGATCCCGAAAAAAATTTATATAATTGCTTTTCTCGGTAATCCCTCCGAAGTATAATATTTTTTTTCTTTTAATGTATATATCTTATTCTTTTATTTAACTATATATTAAATTTAGTAAACTTTTGATATTATTCAAGAATTATGGTTTTAATTTAAATTTTTCTTTCTCAATATTCTCAAAGACAATTTAATTATCCTAATTGAGATATAATTATTCTTCTTAGATTATTATAAAAAAGAATGAAAAATTTTAATTATTTCATTGATGTTTTAACTTAGTTAATCGTTCTTGTTCTTTTCTTTTTTTCTTTTCGAGTTTTTTCTTTTTTTTTTCTAATTTTTTTTCCTGCTTTTTTCTCTTATTCTCTAATTTTATTTGAGTTTTAACCGTTTTTAATTCCTGTTTTTCTTTTTCTATAGCTTCTTTTTGTCTTCTTTCCTGTTCTAATCTTTCTTGTTCTTTTTGTATTTTTATTTGTCGTTCTTTCTCATATTGTTCTTGCTTCAATCGTTCTCTTTCCATTTTCTCAGCCTCTATTCTATTACGCTTTAAACGCTCTCTTTCCTCTCTCTCTTTACGTTCTCTTTCTAATCTTTCTCTTTCCAATCTTTCTTGCTCTTTTCTTCTTTCTTCTTCGATATCTTTAATCCATTTATTCATTCTCTCTAAAATATCCTTCTTATCTTTAGGAGAAATTCCCATAAATCTCTCTTTTTTCTCATAAATATTTTGGAATTTACTCAATTCCCATTTTATTTTATGATGTTCAACTGGATATAAAATTTTAAGATTATCTCTAGCTAAACCAAAAGCTCTACCAATCGAAGGCATATCGAAATTTTGCTCAATAACATCTCTGATATAGATAAGGATATTTTCAAGGTTATCCATCGGTGGAATTGGCAGGGTTTTAATCTCTACTTTTTCCGATTTTTCCATTCTTAATTGAAATTGTTCATCATTTCTGGTAGGTTCTTGATGAATTAATGGTGTAGTACTTTGTTCATAGGAGGATGGTTCTGCTTGTTTTATGTTTGATTGATACATAATTGGTTGAGGTGAAGAAATTTTTTCAACTATTGGTTTTTCCTTTCTTTCTAACTCTCTTGGCCATCCTACAAGTGAATGAACACGGTTTTCCGCGGAAAATAGAATTGATGTTTTTTGAATTGGTCCAACTTTAGCTGATGATTCTCGCATTGATAAAGGAATTGTTTTAGATTTTAAATGTACAGAAGCATTTTGTAACATTGAATATGGATACATAGGATCAAAATCAGTTGTAGAAAATACTTGTTTGAGATTATTGATATTTTGTTTAATTTTATTAAGTTCAATAGGAGATAGAATTTTACTTAAAAATTCATCTGCTCCGTAAGTGATTTCATTGATACCTGCTGTTTGTTTCATATATTGCTCATTAGTATAACTATTTAATTTACTAGATACTATAATTTTATTGAAATTATTCAAATCTGTATTTAAAATTAAATGCCCATCTTGTTCTATGTTATAACTACCATAAGATTTAATTTTATCCATAGTTTCTAATATGATATCTTTATATGGAATAAATACATTCCTCATAATTATTCCTTTAATCATGGTTTGTTGTCCTTCACTCTTAAAAGAGAGATCTATTGGGATTTTTATAACACTTTCAGCAACGATGACATCTTTATCATCTTCTAAAGTTATATTTGAAGAAGTTGCTATATAATCATATACAAAATCAGATAAAACTAAACATGTTAGACGTTTATTATCTATTATATATTTTCCAAGTTGTATTTCAGTCTCATGTCTAAGTCCAAATTTGGTATAATAATTTCCTAGACCAAAAATAATATGTAAAGTTCCCCTTTCTGTTTGAATTGAACACTCTACACATCCAAAAAAGATAACAATATCAGTTAAAATTTGAGCAACATCCTTGTTAGCATATTTACCAAGTGTGTTATACCCAGTTAAATCAGACCAACTTGGTATAATAAATAGCATATTATTAGAGATTAAACGATTCTGATTTGGAATTTGTAAATAAGTAGGCAATTCTTCACTAACTTCTTCCTTCTCTTCTTCTTCTTTGAGATTTTCTTCTTTTCTATCCATTAAATTATATGGATCATCATCATTTTGCATTTTAATATCATCCTTTTGATTCTGATTTCTTCAAGATATTATTTTTAATATTAAAAATGTAAAGGCAACTATTATATATAACTTAAAAATATGAACTCTTCTGGTTCTATTTTAAAATATTTATCTTTGAAATTTATTAAATATTTCTTTTCTTAATGAAATTTTTTGATAACTTTTTATGAACTAATATGAAAATAAAAAAAAATAAATAACAAAAACATATTAACTTAATACAAACATAAAGTTATTAATAATTCTTATCATTAAGACTAATTCCCAAACAAATTGTATATATCAACAAACTAACAATTAAATAAGTATATAAGCTGAGAATTTATAATTATGATAATTATTGATGCTTTATAATATAAAAAACAATAATAAATAACAGACATTAAATTAAGGTGTTTTGAATGCCAATAGGAATCTTGGTTATACGTTGGGATAATGAAATAGGGCCTATTAATGAAGGATTTTATCCAGATAATTTAAAAATCACAAATAACTTATTAACACAAGTATATAGCTCTCATCGTTATCAATCTTTAAAACCTGGATTTGCTTCTATCTCATTGAAAAATAATAAAGTTGTTTCTTTTTTCTCAGGAGTGGGAGATGAGCATATTTCTGTTGAAAATCATGTAGTAGCACTTTTACTTCGGCGTGATGAAAAATCTCACAAGTATAGGGAAATATTAAAGAAAATAGCAGCGTCCATACTTGATCGAATTGAAAATGGTGAATTTAGAAGTGTTCTCCCAGAACTTTATAATGAATTAGCTAAAGTATAATTTTTATAGAGTAAAAATCCTGCCAATTAATTATATTATTTATAAATCTTATTTTAAATTGGTATTTATAGTGAGATAATAAAAAGTATTTTTCCTTATTTACATAGGTATCAAATTGTTGTTAAATCTTTTTTACAACTAGCCTACCATTTTCATTTTCTTCTATTAATTGATGATCTTGAAGGGTTTGTACAAATTTCTTAACCATAACAATAGGAGAACCCAAAGCCCTTTTCAAATCTTCAAGGGATAATCCTTTTCCACCTACATCCTTTATAATAAGAAACGCTTTAAAGAGAGGTTCTCCTTCCATTAGTACTTTAAGGTTCTTATATTGATCTATTTTATCAATATTTCCATCTCTAAATTCTCTGAGGCTCTGAGTATCTTGTTTTAATTGATTTATTTTTGCTTCCTTTTCTCTATTTTCATTTGATAATACTTCAATTTTATGAATAAATTCATCATATTTTTTTTTAACATCTTGAAAACTTGCTTTAAAATCCTTCGCTTCTAAAGACTTTTCAGTAGAAATCAATTCATTACTAAGCAGAAAAGATTCCATTTCATGTATTTTTGTTTTTAGATCATTTATTTCTTCCTGATAATTTCTTCTCATTTCTTTTATTTCATTTTTATAATCTTCTTTCAATTTATCAGAAAAAACTTTTAACTCTTTTACTTTTGCTTCATAATCTTTTACTCGTTCTTCTTTTGTAATAATTTCAGCCTTTAATTCACCAATTGTTCCAAAAGATTCTGAATATCGTTCTTCTAATGGTTTTGATTGTTGTTGATACATTTCCAATTCTTTTTCTATTTGGGCATTAGTTCCTTTTAAATGTTCTATTTCCATGTCTTTTTCCTTAAGTTGTGCACGCTGAGTTCCTATTATTTCTTTTAATTTTATAATATCTGGAGGTATGTCCATATCTGAAGAAACTTTCTCTTTATAGACTTCTATCATTTGTTCTTGGTCAGATAATAATTTTTTTTGTCTCTGCACTAATTCTGTTAATCGAGTGACCTTTTCTTCTAATTTAGAAACTTTTTCCTCTGAAGATTCAATACCATCAATCATATCTTTTAAATCTTTTGCCATAACACTTCTTCTCTAAATCTTTATATTAAATAATTTTCTTTATTTAAAAGAATCCTAGCTTATTATTAATAATGATTTATTTAAACTAATATTAGAGAATTATTTTATATAATTAACGATTTTAATATTCAATTTTAATATTTTTAAATATTATTAAGAAATTTAAGGTGATCACTCTTCTTAACTTTCTGTTTTAAATCAGAATCATTGAATATTTTTATCTTATTTAAATTTGAACGAAATGGTAAAAATCAATTTATATTAAATTCTATAAGATTTTTTAAAGAAAAAATAAGAATTTACAATGAAATAAAAAAAACTAATCATTTCTATACTCAGAAGGATTTGTTACATGAAAAAAAAATAGTAAACTTAATAAAAATCTTAAATAGATATTTATCTGGAGAGAAAATTGAATTATATAAAGAAATTATAAATTTACACATCGATTTGCCAATTCAGACGGAATTTAAAACTGAATTTTCTAAAAAAGTAATTAATTGGCTTTTAAATAATGTGAAATATGGACAAATTACTACATATTCTGAAATTGGAGAAAATATAAATTCAAAAGCTTACAGAGCAATAGGAAATATCTTAAAAAGGAATCCTTTCCCTTTGATTATCCCCTGTCATCGAGTAATAAGAAAAAATAGAAATTTAGGAGGGTTTATGGGAAAAAATCAAGAATCCTGGCAAAAAGATATAAAAAGGAAATTACTTAAACTTGAGGGTAATAGTTTCTAAAATATCAATTATGAATTAAGTATGAAAGACAAAACTAGTTCCTACACTGACTTCAAAGGATTTTATATTTAACATTTTAGGATGATTTAAGTCATCTAAATAGAGTTTTCTAAGTATTTCTGTTCCAGAACAATGTATTGGAAATAAATACAATGTATTATCATAAACTTGAAAATTCTTCAAATAATCTATCGTTTTATTAATTTTAGATTCTGGAATATTTGCCATATGGAAACCTCCAATAATATGACTTATGGGTTTTTTGAAATTAGATTTAACAAAATCCAAGGTGTTTTTTAGACCTGAATGACAGCATCCATTTAATACAATAATTTTATCTTCTAATTCAAAAATTAAACATTTATCATCAAGTATCTTATCTACCTCTAAAATATCTTTATTTTGAATTGAATAAAAATTCGAAAAGTCTTCATCTTCATGCTTTCGAGGTATTTCACCACTAATAGTGATTTTTAAATCATTTAAATTTAGGAAATTATGATTTTTCTTAATAAATTTAACATTTCCGTTCAATTCTGATATTTTATTCAAATTAATTGGTTCCTGATCTATAACTTTAGACTGTTCTAATAAAGGGGTTATTTCTTTTTTTGTTTTTCCATAAAGATCTGAGTTATAAACATCATCAGATTTTATAAAAAATCTTTCAAAATTAGCAGATTCATGACAAAAAATAGGAACTTCTTTTTTTTTTTCCAATAAAATTCTATAAAGCCCTCCAGTATGATCATAATGCCAATGAGATAATATTATCATATCAATATCATCAATTTCATACCCCATAACATGCAGATTATATAAAAATGTTAAATTCAAACCTCCTGTATCAAAAATAAATTTTTTTATTAATTTTTTATCTTTTGTTTGATCTTCCATTTCATAAATATTAATTAAAAATCCTAACCCATGCTCAGCTAAACTTTTAGTAATTAATAATTTATTAGATTTTATAAAATCTAAATTGAATTTTTTATGAAAGTTTTGAAAGGGTTTGACAATGTTATTAGTTAAAACAATAATTTCTATCTCTATCATATTTTCACTCATTTAAATATATTTGAAATATTCCAGAGAGAATAATAATTAAATTTATAATTATTTTTTCTCGAAATTTTTCACTCTATTAAGTTCTATCAAATATAACTCTTTTTATATTTAATTATCAGAAAATTATTATTTTTTCCTTATAATTTTAATTATATTTAAATTTAAATAATTTTTTTATATTATTAACCATGAAGGAAATCGGTCTGAATAGAATATTTTAATTCAAAGAAACAATAACCCCAAGTATATGTCTCTATTCCTTTTGGAGGTTTCATTCTTTCATTTTCTAGTTCTCTTGTTAGTTTCTCAATAGTTTTTCATAATTTATTGATTTCATTTGTAGAATCTTCCTTTGGTAATTTATCTGTTTTAACCCAACCAATTGCAGGGTGTTGTTTAATTAACTTTATTAAACTATGAATAATAACAGAACCTAAATCGTGAGCATTTTTCAAATGTTTCACCATTTTTCTACCAGTAAATTTCCTGAATTCTTCTAATTTTTTCCTTTTCTCATCAACTTTGTCTGTTCTTCTTGCGGGAAGGATATTAGGATTTTCATATAAAAAAGCTATTATAGGGTTGTTTTTATCCAATGCATATTTGTATTCTTTTTCAGTATACTCATTCCTTCTGGTTAAAATAGAATATTGTTCTACAAAAAACAGATTAGTGCATAATAGTAGCATTTATATACTCATAGGATGCTATAACCTTTAGGTTATGATAGTACACTCTAAAAGAATATAAAAGAAAAAAAATAGAAAAAGAGAATTATAGTTTTCTCTTCTTTATAGAAATAATTAATCCTATTATAGTTATACTACTAAAAAGAATCCATGAATTTCCAAATGGAATTTTATTATCACCATTACTAGTAGGTGAAACAGTCACCAACACACTTCCTGTATCCGTACGCCCCAATTGATCGCTTACTGTTATTGTATAGAGATAGATACCTGATTCCAAACCATCAATATTAGTGTTATATTCAGTATTTGAAATCCATGTTCCACTATCCACTGAACTTCCATTTCGAGTAATTGTATATGTTCCTGGAGTTAAATCAATAGCATACCAACTAATGTTATTGCCAGTTTCACCTTCAGTATATCCTATAGTTAAAGGAAGATTTAAAACTGGATCTGCAGCTGGCCAAATTAGAACATCAACAGAATCAGTATTATTATTACCTAAAAGATCTTCAACTATAATTATATATGTATAGGAATCTGCAGGCAAGCCATCAATCTCAATCTCAATTGGAGAATTTGATGTCCATGTTCCATTCTCTACAAAAATACCGTCTCTTGTAATAGTATAATTATATGGACTTATATCTGTTGCTATCCAAGAAATATTATATCCACTTATTCCTTGTTCAAATTCAATATTATTAGGATTGCTTAAACTTGGAATTGCTGGGGGTGTGACTAATACATTAACAGAATCAGTTGCATTATTACCTGATATATCAGCTACTTCAAGAGTATATGTATATGATCCAGCTGATAATCCATCGATACTTACATTAATTGGTATCCCTGAGATCCAAGTTCCATTGTGGATAGGATTAGTATCAAGAAATATTGTATAATTTAAAGGATTAAGATCTATCGCAGTCCAATTTATACTGTTACCTACCATGCCTTCCTCATAAACTACATCATTAGGGTGATCTAAAACTGGTTCTATAGTGTCAATATTCTCTAATCTTGTATACATAATCTCTATATCATTACCCCATACTCCTACTGTATTATCGATCCATACAATATGTATAAATCCTAATTCATCAACAATAATATCAGCAAATTCACTAAATCCATTATTCCAATGAGTTTCATCATCAGAGATAATGGTTATGTTTGACCAATTTATACCATTATCTGATGATATGTACATTATTTCACTATCATATCCCCAGAATCCCTCAGTGGTATCATACCATACAACATGTATTCTATTAGAGTTATCTATTGTAATTTTAGGAGATCCACTATAACCATTATTCCAATTTGTATTATCATCAGAAATAACTGTTGCATTTGACCATCCTATGCCATCTATATAACTTGCATACATAATTTCAACATCTGGTCCACCTGGTTGTATGGTTTCGTCATCCCATACTATATAAACATTATTAGAATAATCTACAGCTATTGATGGATTAAAACTATAACCATTATTCCAGTTTGTATTATCATCTGAGATTAATGTCGCATTTGACCATCCTGAACCAGAATTAGATGTATACCATATTTCATTATCATAACTCCAATCCCCCTCTGTATTGTCAGACCATGCAACATGTATTGTTCCTAAACTATCTGCTGCAATTGTAGGAAGTAGGCTCCCCCCGTCATTCCAATTGGTCTCATCATCAGAAATTACAACAGGAGTCGACCATCCTAAATTATCTGTATAATTAAAATACATAATTTCGAAATCAGTAATAAAACCATCACATACAATATGGATTGTCCCAAATCCATCAACCACGATGTCAGGGTGATTAAGGGAGCCATAATCCCCAGAAAAAGCTTTTACATTTGACCATCCTGAACCATCATTAGAAGTATACATGATCACAGTATTACTGCCCCAGGGACCATTTGTATTATCTTCCCAAACAACATGAACTGTACCAGAATTATCTACTGCAATAGAAGGATTTTCACTTGTATGAATGTTCCAATAGGTTTCATTATCAGAAATTATTGTTACATTTGACCAACCTACTCCTTCTACATACTTCGCATACATAATTTCTGAATCCCAAATACTGTCTTTCCAAGGTCCTTCTGTATTATCTTGCCAAACAACATGAACTGTACTAGAACTATCTGTAGCAATTGATGGATATTCACTTCGATCATCATTCCAATATACATCGTTATATCCATCAGAGATGATAGTCACATTTTCTATTTTAATAGTAGTGCTTTGAGATGTTGATAAAGAGTCATTAATATTATCTTTATTATTAATGAAGGCATTATTAAAAGAAATAAATGGTAAAAGTAGAAGTAAAATAATACATATCAAAAAATTTTTTTTTCTCATTAAATTCATTATTTTTCAACTATAAAATCAATTATGTATATTATTATACAAATTCATATAAAAAACAATTAGGGAAAATATTGAATATAAAAAAATAATTACAATATAATTATTTTTAAAATTAGTATCTTAAGTTATGTAAATTTTAAAAATCACTTTTTTAAATAGTTTCTTATTTTATCA
>CAZGJX010000093.1:0-16504 GCA_964525635.1 uncultured archaeon | reverse complement strand
ATGAGTGCTAACATAATGAAATGTTGAATTAAGATTTTCTATGGAAGCAGGAATATAATCTCCAGTGTAATTTCCAAGATATATATCCAATACTTCCTCGCGATAATCTACTGTTGGATTCATCAATAAAAATGTGTTTTCTATAGAGTAATAATAATTTTCTACAAGTGTTTTAGCAAATTGAATTGCATCGAAATTTCTTAAATTACTTGGTATTTGAGGAATATCTGGGTTGATAAATTCCAATGCCATCTCTATAAGGTTAATACTAGCCCTCCCTGTGTAAATATATCTGTGAGCTGTACTATCCCATACACTACCTGACCCAATTCCAATATAAATTGGTAGAGAGGGATCATACTCTATATTTGAACCTGAAACAATTATAGCATACTTATTGATACCAGTTACATCTACTATATTGCTTAGTTCTTCTCCTATTATGTTATCTCCACCAGAACCATCATTATGTCCACATTTAACTACTTTAAAAATGGTTTCACCAGCTTTATCTAAGGGAATATTTGTAGATTTTTGTCCAGTTCCAGAAATATCATCTATTTCTTCCCAACCTAAACTATTTATTTGTTGATAAATTTTACTGTAGTGGTCATCATACCCTAAATCTTCTACATTCCATGATAAGGTAACTTCTCGAACAGAATCATTATTTGTTAACGTAGAATAATCTATAAAATCTGGGGTTGTATGCATATTAAATACAATAACAGATTTTTTACTAATTCCTATTCCTACTAATTGAGGGGAGATATTTGAAGATCCTCCAGGGAATAATATTTCACTAGCAAATTCCTTTACCATAAAAAGGTGAAATCCTATTTCATTTGGTTGATAGCTATATATCTGATTTCCTAAACCATCAATTTTTGCGATATATTCCCATGATTGTCCATTATTATTACTCATATAAAGATTAGAATAATATTCTCCGTAAGATATATAATCATCTGGGTCTGAACTTGGACTTGGAAATGTCTCTGTTTCCCATGAGAGAGAAATATAATCATTTATATACACATCTTTAGAAGTAGAATTAATAGTGAGAGGTGTTATTGATAAAGGAAAGCTATTTACCTGAACAGTATTACTCGTTCCTATTCCAACCAATTCAAGAGGTATGTTTGAAGATCCTCCCGGATATAATAATTTACTAACATATTCCTTTACCAAAAAGAGATAATTTCCTATTTCATATGTTTGATAATTATATACATTAGTTTCCAATCCATCAATTTTAGTTAAAAATTGCCATGATTGTCCATTATCAGTACTCATATAAATTTCAGAATAATATCCCCCATAAGATATGTAAGGGTCTGGATTTGGAAGTGTTTCTGGATCCCATAAGATATTAATATCACCATATATACAAACTTCATCTGAATCACAACTAACAATAAGTTCTTTTGTTGTTACTGAGGGTAAACAATTTACCTGAACTGTATTGCTTATTCCGGTTCCAACAAATTCAGGAGATATATTTGAAGATCCTCCTGGATAGTATATTTTACTTGCGTATTCTTCTATTTTAAAGCGATGATCTCCTATTTCATTTGGTTGATAATTATATATTTGATCTCCTAAACCATTAATTTTTGCTACATATTGCCAATATTCACCATTAATGCTTTTATAAAGTTTTGAATAGTACCCTCCATATGATGAATCACCACCTGGACTTGGTAGTGTCTCAGTTTCCCATGAAATTGCAATACACTCATATATATAGACCTCATCAGGAGAGGCTTCGACTGAAAGTGTTGTTGTTGCTAAAGAATTAGAAGTAAATCCAAGAATAAAAACGGTATTGATTATAAATACAGCAATAAACACTTTTGCAATTAATTTATTATTTTTTTGTTTTCGCATTTTTAATCATTTTTATAATTTTATTTTTATTTTATTAACCCTTCAAGGGTTTAAGGAGGAAAAAAACAAAATCATTTATAAAAGATGAGGTACACTTTTCTAGGTATTTTTAAAAATCTATCCTCATTTACTATAAATATCTCCTTAATTTTATTGAATGTAGTTAATTCATGATCTATTTATAAAAGATCAGGTTGGTTATTTTCCCCAGATTTTAATTTAATGAAATTTCATATATTAAATATCATTTAAAAAAAGTTGGATAATTAATGTTTACAATTTTTGGATTTCGCATTTTTCCTCATTTGTTATCTATAATTTTTAATAATAAATTACAGATGTTAGTATATAAACCCATCAGGACTAAAGTTATACAATAATGAAGTATCAATAAAGCTAAAAACATTTTAGCAGTATTTTTTTTTAAATTTTTGTTTCCACATTTTTCATCACATTTTTATCCTTTTAGGGGCTTAAGCTAAAAAAAAAACAAAGTCATTTATAAAAGATAAGGTACACTTTTCTAGGTATTTTTCAATTACTCATAAATCAGCTAAATGAATTTTTAATTCACGCCCTTCTTTTTGAGAATTAATCAAATTTCTATTCTCTAATTTCTTGATATGATAAAGAATAGTACTCATTTTTAAATCTAATTTATTTGCTAATATAGAGGGTGTTATTCCTGGAAATTCTTCTACTAAATCTAATATTTCTAATCTTTTTTCTGATTTCAAAAAAAGTTGATTATATTTAACTGATTCTACATTATCAAATCGGGAGAAAAATGATATGTATTGTCCTATTTCTTTTTTTTTTATTATTTTATATTCTAATAAAACTTTCAAATGCCATTGTAATTGACCTCGTTGTAATTGACATTCTCTTAGTAATTCTTGAAAATGAATCCCGGGATTTGATAAGATTGTTTTGATTATCTTTTGCCGACTTTTATTTTCAAAAATTTTCTCCAAATTCAATTGTCTATGAGATATAATTTCTTGGTTTTTCATTCTTAGATATGATTTATATTCTTGTAGTGAAATAACCAAAGAAAGAGAAATTAATAGTAAAATTAAAAGTGCAAATATAAGCAGGATATAAGGAAGTAAATAATTGAGGGGATCTTTTGATAAATTAATTCCTCTCTTCGCATTGTTATCAATTTGGTGAGTCTGAAGAATGATAAGTGATGTTGCTAAAGAAAGATTGCAAATATAAATTAAAATTTTTTTACGGAAATTTTTATTTTTTTTTTTAGAATCTTTATCCAAAAATAAGAAAACTGCAATGCAACATAAGATGGAGATACTAATTATTAGATATGTATTAGTAAAATCTGATTTTAAAGAAATTATAAAGCTAGTATGAATAAAAGAGGTAAACATAATCTCTGAATCATTTCCCCAAACACCATCTGTATTCTCCTCCCAAATGGCATAAATGTTTCCTTCAGAATCAATAGCTATATCATTAATATAACTATTTCCATTATTCCATCCTGTTTCATCATCCGAAACAATAGAAACATTAGACCAACCTTCTCTTTCTGTATAATAAACATACATTATTTCTTGATCATCACTGCCTCCGCCCCAAATACCCTCTGTTAAATCTGACCATACCACATGAATAGTACCATTCTTATCAATAGCAATACAACCTCCACCACTAGATCCATCATTCCAATAATATCCATTATACCCATCTGAGATAACCGTTATATTTGCCCACCCTATTCCTTCTTTACAATTGACATACATACACTCTGAATCTGCTCCCCAAATACCATCTGTAGTTTCATACCATACCACATGTATAGTTCCATTATTATCAACAGCAAGATTAGCACCACCACTTAAATCATCATTCCAATAATATCCATTATACCCATCTGAGATAACTGTTGCATTTGACCATCCTAATCCATCTGTATAAAAAACATACATTATTTCTGAATCATCTGATCCTCCACCCCAAATACCAACAGTATAATCCTCCCAGACAACATGAATATTTCCAGAATTATCAATAGATATGGAAGGATTATCACAAAATTCATCATTCCAATAATATCCATTATACCCATCTGAAATAACTGTTGCATTAGACCATCCTAATCCCTCAGTATAAGATACATACATTATTTCAGGATCACCATTACCTCCCCAAATACCCCTTGAATTATCGCTCCAGACAACATGAATAGTACCAGAATTATCAACAGCTATGGAAGGGGAATTACTACCGAGGTCGTTCCAATAATATCCAAGATATCCATCTGAGATTACTGTTACATTAGACCATCCTAATCCATCAGTATAGTTTACATACATAATCTCACCATCAGTACCCCAAACACCATTAGTATTGTCCTGCCAGACAACATGAATAGTACCAGAATTATCAACAGAAATATCTGGGTCGGTACTTACCTGATCATTCCAATAATAACCATTATATCCATCTGAGATGATTGTTATATTTGACCATCCAAACCCTTCTTTATAAGAGGTATACATTATTTCAGAATCAGGATAACTACCCCCCCAAGTACCAAATGAATTATCCTGCCATACAACATGAATAGTACCATTGTTATCAATATCAATAACGGCAGCTTGACTCCTTTCATTGTTCCAAAAACTATTGTTAAATCCATCCGATACGCAATCTAATCTATAAAACTCAATGGTATTTGATTTAAGATTTCGATTTGGGATAAAAGCTCTAATTTGAAGAGTGAATAACATTAAAAGACATGAAAGACCAATAATGCAATAATATTTCAAATAAGATTTGTCCATAATTGATTAATTCACTTTATAATCGTTTAGTTATTTATTATAGTTATCCATTTTCTTTTCAGAAGGTTATCTAATTGCTAAATTTATGTAATTATTATTATTATTATTATTATTATTATTATTTTAAATCGCAATTCAATTCTATTTTTACTTTAAAATTCTCTTGTTTAATATTTATATTTGAACTTCTTTTCTAAATTTATTACTATTTACTTTAAAATTGGATTATTAAGATATATTAAATCATGTTTATATTAATATTTACTCTATTTTATCCTTTAAAAAATTCATTAGAAATAAAATGATAGAAAAGAAACTAATCTAACAATCAGGTTGATTATTTTCCCTTAAAATTTAAGTTAATTATTTGAAAAAAGAGATTATTAAATTATAATTACAAATAATTTCAAATATAGTATTGCTAAAAATAATAAAATAAGATTTAAAAAGAATGTAAGTACATTATCAATATATTTTTATATTAAATCTTTAATTCTTACACTATGACTGAAGAAATTAATTTAGAAAACATACATTTAAAGAAAGACGAGAAGATTCTATGGATTTATAGAGAAAAGTTTGTGAATATTCTTAATAAATATGACGTTCACCAGATTCATGATATCACTCAACTACCAAACAATATTTTTACAATAGATCCAGAAACAGAAAAAATATCTTTTCAATATCATCATGTACTCACAAATAAAAGATATTTCTGCATAGGATTAAATTTCGAGGAAATACGTCGCAAAGAAGCGGATTTCTTAAATGATGGTTTCCATCTGGATAATTTCATCTTATCGATTGATTTAAAATCGGAATATGATTTTATAATCGATTATAAATATAAATCAACTATTGTACTTGTCAATTTTTGTCTTAAAATTAAATTCTTAAATGATCAAGATTATAATGAATTCAAGAAGATACTTATAGAAAATAAAATCTATAAAGAAAAAAGATGGAATAGAAATGAAAAAGATGAACTAAAATCGTTTATATCATTTAATAAACTGTATTTAGTTTTATATTTAGCTCCTATTTTGTTAAGTTTTTTTATTTTTTTTCTCTGTTTTTCACAATAACGTTATTAATATATCTATAAAGTTATTTACTGTTATATTATGGTTGTTAATTATAATAGGCTTACTTTTTAGCATGATTATTATTCGCTTCAAACGAGAGAGATTACATAAAATTTCTGTTCGTCATCTTGTTTTTAGATTACTTCTTATACCTATTATTTTAACTATAATAGGATTTTTAATTGATATCATCCTATATGGTACTGGTCCTGAAATGATCATGGAGTTTATTTTTATTCTTGTTCTTTCCCTTTTTTACATCATAGATATTATTTATCGACATTATCTTGATTAAAACATATAAACTAAAAGAGATTTTAATTATCAGGAGAAATTGTTGTAATTTAACCTAATAATAGCTATTTTAAAAAATAAGACATAATAATGAATAGAATTACCCTAATAGATTGTTGCAGAATATTATTATTTTATAAAAAACAACAGAAAAAATCCAATCTAATTCTTTATATGTTGAATACTATTATTTTACCATAATTAAAGCAGAAAGCCATGTCCTTTAGGACATGTATGAATGCTTTTATAAACATATTTTATTAAATCTATTCTGTCTTTCTTTTTAAATACAAATCTAACCTTCTTTCTTATAATGCTTCGGACTAATATCTTAGAACTGAAACCAACAAAACAACAAGGAAAAATTCTAAAAGAGATGTTAGTAAGGAGCAGTGCTCTTTGGAACGTGGGTAATTATCAAAAACGACGGGCATTATTTAAAAAAGATAGGAAAATTCCCTCCTATTTTCAATTATGTGAAGATTTAAAAACTCATGAACTTTATTCCTCCTTAGGAAGTGCCTATTCTCAACAAATTCTAAAGAAATTACATTCTTCATGGCAATCTTTTTGGAACTCCCTTACTTCTGAGAAAATAGAACATAAAGTTTCAATTCCCTCCTATTATAAGAATTACAAGACCAATCAAACACTTCCTAAATTACTGATTTGTAGGAACGATTGCTATCGAATTGATGCTAACTATATATATATCTCAAGCTCAAAAGACCTAAAAAAAGCAAATAGAATTAAAGGATTGCTTAAAATAAAATATAATGGAATAAGGCGATGGAAAGGTGGTAAGAAAACTATGGAAATTAAATATTTTGCCTATAGTAAGAAATTTTATGCTTATCAGGTTGAAGAAGTATTCCCAACACCATTCCAAACTGAAGACCATAATCTCTGTTCCATTGATATGGGAATTAAGAGATACATAACAGCTTATATTAAAAATTCTAAGGATGTTTGTCTTCTTTATGAATCAGAACATATCTTTGAAAACTATCTTAGGATTTCGAAAAAGATTGCATATTATCAAGCAATCGCAAAAACAGATAATAATCGATATAGCACCCATAGAATAAGAAGACTCTATCTTAAAAGAAAACAACAGCTTATCAATTACCTAAATAATATTCTTGCTCATTTATTTAGAAAATTGCAGCACTATCATGTTTCTGCGCTTATTCTTGGAGATCTAAAGGGAATTAGAACTTCCCAAATCCCTCCTTATTATCGTAATAAGAAAAAGATTAATAAGATGATACAAAATTTCTGGTCTTATCATCTCTTTCTTAAGAAGATACGCAATAAATGTGAGGAATTTGAAATCAAATTAATTCTAATTGATGAATCACATACCTCTACTACATGTCCTATCTGTAAGAAGAAGGTTGTTCCAAGCGATAGAACCTTTCGATGTCGCTATTGTGGATATAAGCAAGATAGGGACATTGTAGGGTGTATGAATATATTAGATAAATATGTTTATGATCATCACATTGATGATATAGGGATAGAGAACTATCCTGTAGTGTCTAAGGTTCTCATGGAGTCTTAGGGACTATGAATCCATTTCCTTTAGGGAATGGTAGTTCAAATAATATTTCTCATTTTATTCATCTCGCCATTTAAGCTCAAGATGGGTAATGGAATCTTTAATGAAAACATTCTGAAGCACATCTACTTCTTTTTTCCATTCCTCTTTAATAAGAGATTTGGGAATCCAAACACTTTTATTATCTTTCTTCCTACAAAATTTAATTGATTTATCAGTTTCTTCGATATAGAGAAGATCTTTTACATAATTACCTTTTCCTTCTAAAAAAGAAAGTTCAACATTCTCATCAGTATCATTTTCATCATTCATTGCATGGTAATAATATAAAAACTATTTAAAAAGACTATTTTTTCCAAGAAGCATAATAAAAGGGTATATAGGATTTTATATGATTTTTTTTTTATTACAAGGTATAAATCTATTAAATGATAACTAGAAGAGTAATTAAAGAATTAAAAAAGAAAACAAATAAAAAGTCATATTCATAATATATTGTAGTTTTCTGTTTCTATTATTTTAAAAAAAAACCTAATTAATAGCAAAGGAGTTAGAAATGTTTAATAGAAAAAAAATAAACAAGTTACTATTTTTTTCAATAATTACAGTTATATTAATAACGATCCCTGTACTGAGTTTGCTTAATCTACAAATGCAGACTTTTATTAATGTTAATAATGAGAGAAATGGGACAAAAACTCATCTTAAAGCATCTCCACCTACTTTAGTCTGGTCAGATGAATTTGATTACGATGGTCTTCCAGATCCTACAAAGTGGACTTATGAAGACTGGGAGCCTTATACGGTCAATAATGAACTTCAAAAATACACCCGAGAGCGTTTAGAGAATACTCGTGTAGAGGATGGTCATCTTACTATTGAAGCAAGGAGGGATTTTTGGAATGGATATGAATACACATCTGGAAGGCTTATAACACAGTATAAAGGGGATTGGAAATACGGGCGAATGGAAGCAAGGATTATGCTTCCTATAGGAGTAGGTACCTGGCCTGCTTTTTGGATGATGCCAAGGGATTCTGTTTATGGTGGATGGCCGGATAGTGGTGAAATCGACATATTAGAACATGTTGGGTATGATCCAGGAATGATTCATGGTACAATTCACTGTGATGCATATAATCACCTCGCAGGAACTCAGGTGGGCGGATCTATATATGTTGGTGATTGTCAGACAAATTATCATGTTTATGCTCTGGAATGGACTGCTGATCGAATGGATTGGTATATTGATGATAATCTCTACTTTAGCTTTTTAAATGAAGGTACTGGCTGGACTACTTGGCCTTTTAATCAAGAGTTCTATATCATTTTAAATCTTGCTATTGGAGGGGATTGGGGTGGTCAACAGGGTGTTGATAATGAAATGTTTCCAACAGCTATGTTTGTTGACTATGTAAGAGTTTATAATCTTGATGATATCCCTGATGTGGTGCCTCCAACTACACCAACAGGATTACAGTCTACTTCCGTCTTAAGTACTAGTATAGTATTAACTTGGAATCCTTCTAGCGACAATATTGGTGTAACTGGATATAATATTTATCAAAATGGTGTTGAAATTGGGACATCTTATACAAATTCATATACAGTTTCCAATCTTTCATTCGAAACAACTTATTCATATACAATAAGGGCATTTGATGCTATGGGTAATCTTTCTCCAGAAAGTAATATATTGAGTGTAACTACCCTATCCGAGATTGAGGGTACTAATATTGCTCTGAATAAACCTATTACTGTATCATCTATCGAAAGTACAAGCTACGAAGGATCAAATGCGGTGGATGGATCTTTAACTACACGATGGTCTTCAGAATTCAGTGATCCTCAATGGATTTATATTGACTTACAAAATACTTATAATATTAATCGCGTAATCCTTAATTGGGAAACTGCCTATGGGAGTGTATATGAAATCCAAGTTTCTTCTGATACATCAACATGGACAACAGTTTATTCAACAACAAGTAGCGATGGAGGTATTGATGATATAAGTTTTTCTGAAGTGAATACCAGATATGTCCGGATGTATGCAATTCAGCGGAGTAGTGAATATGGATATTCTTTATTTGAATTTGAAGTATATGGTGTTATTGCTACTGGGAATAATGGAGATGTAAATAACGACGGATTGGTGGATATTATTGATGCATTATTGATTGCTCAATATTATGTTGAACTTGATCCTCAACCATTTTATACTGATGTTGCAGATGTGAATCATGATGGTTTTATTAATATCGTAGACGCGTTGTTAGTTGCTCAATATTATGTAGGATTAATTGATGACCTTTAATAGCTCTACTATATGGAATGAAAACCATTTAAAAAATAGCAAAATAAATATTATATTTTTCTTTTTTTATTTAAATTGTTTTTAAAATAATAAGAGGAATTTTAATAACAATACTCAAATAGATTTTCCCATTATTTTCCCCGATGATTATGCTAAGTTTAAATAATTATAACAATTATATACTCATATGAAATCAATTAGTTTGTATATTCCTTTTAATAAGGATATAAATGCTGTGAGAAATTTCTTGAGAAAAGAAATAGCAGAATCAAGAAATATTAAGCAGAAGGGTAGTAGGAAGCATATTTTAACTCTTTTAAACAAGATATATAATTCTATTACCTGAATAACTGATTTTGGATTAGTTGTTTTTGCTTCTGATAATATAGAAATCATTAAGCCATTGAAAAAGGTAAAGAAATTCATATATTATTGTGGTAATGATATATTAAGACAACCATTGCTAGACTTATATAATAATTCTAATATGTATGGATTATTAGTTATTGGGAGAAAAAGAGCAGCCATAGGATCTACGAATTTAATTGACTTTGAAATTATTAAGGAGTTTACTTCAGGAGTTCCTTCAAAAAGTTCGCCTGGAGGATTCTCTCAACGTAGATTTGAAAGAGTTAGAGAAGAAATGGAAATGAAATTTTATAAAAGAATAGCTGAAGTTGTTGAACCTATGAAAATTAATTTTTATGTTGGCGGATGTGGAAAATCTAAACTTAGATTTTTGAAAAAAACTAATATAAAAGTTCTAAAAGTTTATAATACTTGCTATGATGGTGGATTTGAAAGTCTTAGGGAACTATTATTGAATATTCAATCTGAAATAGGGTAATTTTTTTTTTTTGTTTTCTTTTAGATTGATTGTCAAAGTATAAGAATTTCTAAAATAACTAATGTTTATATATAAAAAAAAATAATATAAATAAAATATGAAGAGATAAGAAATGGAAACATTACTTCTATTAGAATTATTAATTGAATTTGGTGCTTCAATATGTTTTTTAATATTTACAATTCTAATGTTTATTTTACCCAAAATTAAAACTATTCGTTCGGTATTTTTTATACGAATTTCATTCATTTTTTTTAGCTTATTTAAATTCTTTGATGGATTCGCCACCCTAAATAATGATTTATCAGCTCGTCTTGTAGGTATTTTTATATTTCCTGCCGTTTTTTTTGCGATAATAGGAATAAATTTTACAATTAAGGATTCTGCTAATTCATTTATTCTTTATATAATCTTTGGATTTGGTATTCTATCATTATATTTAGCAACCCAACCAGAAGCTATCACAAAACTAATTACTTTTAATTATGAAGTAGTAAAAGTAGCGGGATTATTTCGGTACTTAGTATTATCTTTTATTGCTTTATTTGCTTTTTATATGCTTTATTGGATAATAAAAACGTGGCTAAATGCTCCATATTTAATTAAAAAAGAAGCAAATGTATTTCTTATTGGAGGGATGATTAGCTCTATTATAGGTTTGATATTTCAAATTATACTATTCATATCCCCTATTTTTAAATATTGTATGGAATTTTTCCTTATATTAGGTTTAGCGATTGTTTTTTATGCTATAATTAAAGAACCCAAATTACTTTATATATTGCCCTTTACCATTTTTAGATTAATAGTGAAAGATAAAGAGGGATATCCTTTATATGATCATGATTGGTCAGAATCAAATTTAAATGAGAAAGCTTTCACAGGATTTCTTAATACAGTTCAAGTTATGAGTGAAGAAATTATGAATATAGGAAGCTTAGTAGATATCCAATTAGATGAGGGTATTATCATTCTAAATAAGTCTGAATACATAACTATTGGATTAGTTGCTTCAAAATCCTCTAAATTATTAAGAAATGCTGTTACTAGTTTTTCAAAGGATTTTGAGAATAGATTTGAACGTCTTTTAAAGAAATCATGTGTAGATATGAATGAATATCAAACTGCTTATGAGTTAATTGAAAAATATTTTTCTAACTTCCCTTACAGAATTATTAAAGATAAAAGACACCCTCTCTTACTCTCTCATAAAAAATTAAAGCTTCCCCATCACATAGAGAAGAAATATAAAGATATTTTCGCTGAAAAATATGAATATGAGGATATAGAGACAGATTTAGCGAAATCACCAGTAGGATTATCAACAGAATTTATTGAATTTTATAATGAAAATATAGATGAATTAGGAGAACTCGATAGCAAAATAAAAAAATTAGATGATATAAATACAAAAAATAATAAATTATTAAGGTAAGATAAATGCTCTCCACAAAGGTCACCAGTTCTCTTCAATTGGAACATCCCAGCGTACAGAAAGTAATTAAAATCGCTGAGGAAATTATTGAAGAGAATAAAGTTTTACATATGGAGATAATATATAATCGGGCAAAGAGAGCATTAAAATTACCTCGTAAAGGATTACTGCAAATAATTCAGTTTCTTTTTAACAGGAAAATTTTAATAGATGGATCAAGACATACCAGCACAACAATTCTCAATAATATATATAGAAGAAAAATATATGAGATGATACATGTAAATAATGGAGCAACATTTTCTCTACTCAGAGGGAAGGCTTTTCCCGTCCAATCAGGAAGTTCTGGACAATTTCTCTGGCATTTAAAAATGCTTCTTAAATTTAATTTAATAAAAAAGATTAAAGTAGGAAAATTTAGTCTATTTCTTCCTATACACATGGATGATGATATTGGGACACTCTATTTTTTTCTAAATGATCCCTCTTATGAAGAAATTATTGACCTTGTCCTTCAATCTAAAAAAATCAAAAAAGCAGATATCCATAAGCATATCGAAGATGTGAGAGAATTAGTCTATCGTCGTATAGAAAAACTTGTTAAGAACAACATTCTTACTGAAATAGAGGATGTAAATAAAGAATTATCCATTTCTCCAAGGATTAAGAAATTTCTCCAAGAATCCATACCTATAAATATACAAACATAATCAATAGTTATCAAAGTTATTATTTTTGTTTTATAGGAAGAAATTTAATAATTCGACTTTACAATAGAAAACCTTTATATTTACAAAAAAAATCTCAGTTATATAATAAGGGATATATTTTTTTCTATTTGAGTTCTAATATAATTATAAATTGCTCCCGTGTTATAATAATAATAATAATGGTAAAAAAAAGATTAATAATAATATGTGCTTTTCTTGTCATTTGTTGTTTTATTATTAGTTTTACATTGTATCTTTATTTTTTAGAGGATGAGGATGATTTTTCACCATTAGAGCGAATTTATTCCAAGTTAGGAGATACTACTATAGATGATTTTGCATATTGGCTTCAAGATATCGATATAGAAGAAATTAAAAATTCTAAATATGATTTAATGATAATAGATTATTCTTCTGATGGAAATGAGACAGGAGAATTTTCATATACCAATATTACCTACATGAAGTCTTCGGGAATTTATGAAAAATATTTACTTGCTTATATAAGTATAGGGGAGGCGGAAGATTATAGATTTTATTGGAACGATGCATGGGATGCTAATTATGATGGAATACCAGATCCAAGCGCTCCAGATTGGTTAAATATGTCCAATCCAGAATGGAAAGGAAATTATAAAGTAGAATATTGGAATGAAGATTGGCAAGATATAGTGTATGAATATTTAGATCGAATTATTAGTGTTGGATTTGATGGGATTTATATGGATATTATTGATGCTTATGAATATTTTGAAGACAATATCCCTCATTCAGATTGGTTGATGATTGATTTTGTTGGAAATATTTCAAGTTATGTTAAAAGTTCTGGAGGAACAGATTTCTTTGTATTTGTCCAGAATGGGGATGCACTTCTATCAAATTCTACATACTTAAGCTATATAGATGGAATTGGTCGGGAGGATTTATTTTATTACGATGATTCTAAAACAAGTGATTTTTGGAGGATCGAGGGAATTTCTAATCTAAATTATGCTTTAAATGTAAATAAAACCGTTTTAATTATTGATTATCCTATAAGTTCAAGTAAAATCTATAATTTTTATGATAATTGTATAAAAAATGGATTTATACCATATAGATCAAATAGAGAGTTAAATAATTTATACCAATATTCTTACTATCCAGCAATTTAATAATCAATTATCTTTTACTTTTAAATAAGAAATCAAGATAACACTAATCAAAAGGAATAATTATTGAGTATGTATGTTTGATTGATAAATAATAGAGAAATAATACAGTTACAAAAAATCTGGACATTTATGGTCAATCATAAACTCCTCTTGAGTGACTGGTAACTGACAGTCATAAGCCCCCATATAGGGAGTCTTAATTTTTTTGTTGGTATTTCTAATAGGTAGGTAATTTATGGAATATTGTAAATGTTGAGAACTGTAAAAGGATTTAATCTTAAATCTATTCCCATCTCAAAAGAGAAAAGAATCTTCTTCAAAGTTAGTTTCGAATGCCTTTTATTGTATTAAAGGAAGATTAAGAAACAAATTACAGTTCTTTAAGGTAATAATGGATGGATGTAGTTTTTTTTGATATGGATGTATAATGAAATTAATGTTTATATCCATTTTTAAGATCTTCTTGAAGTACCTTTTCAATACTTTTTTTTCCTCATCCTCCAGAAAAGAATAATTACTGATAATAATTTGATTAAAGAGGATTTACTATTTAAAAGATAGGAGTCTTAAGGATTGATGATTTAAGATATTCATATCACTTCGAACTATATGAGAATAGGAACGATATTTAAATAATGTCCAGATTTGTATAGAAAATTGTTAACTATGATTAACACTTAATAATAACAAAATCGGAAAATATATTATAGTATATTGATATAAGTATCATGAAGTATTTAACAAATTAGAGGGTATTAGAATTGGGTAATAAAAAAGATTATCGTATTGAAGGTCTTGTAGGAAAAGTGACCTCTGATTTTTATTATATAAGTGGGAAAAAGAAGTATTTTTGGCAATCTACCAGTGAGGAAATTTCATGCAGAGTTAGAAATAAGAATCATTTCAATAAAGAGTATGATGTTTTAACTAATGTTAGAGCTTTTCTTTTAGATGAAGATAAAAGATTTTTTAATTCAATTAAAATAACGATGCAGGTGTTAAAAGAAAAAGATAGGAAACAAGTTGAGCAATATATTCTATCTGTAGAAAAAATCGAAAGTGGACTAAAAGAGGAGCAAATTAAGGAAAATATAGGTGTATATGCGATGAATTTTCCGGAAGATGAACTCAAATCTGCTTTAGATTTGAAATATGTTATTTCATGTACAATTCTCGGCTATGAGAAAGAATTCTTTAAATTGAAATGTTATTCACTTGGTTATTTGCCAGATTTTATACTCCGGGCACTATATCACACGAAATATGACCATTCTGAATTTGGGATTAAAAGTGATATAAAACTGACTGAACCTTTAGAATTAGAATATATGTTAAAGAAAATAACTTTTTCATAAAGATATGATATAGAAATTAAAAAAAAGTAAGGTATTAAAACTCAAATAGAAGATCTCTTTACTTTCTTCTTTTATCATTTATAATTAATTTTTGAAAGGTTTCATTGTTATCTTCAATAAACTCCCAAAAATCTTCATATAACATTTTGAGTGTTTCTATTTCAGGATTATTTTCCTTGTTATCCATATTATATCCCCTTTTATTCATCTTTTCTTCAATCTTTTGGGGATTTCTTTTGTCTTTATCTATATTATAATTTAATTGATGACCTAATCTATTAGCTTTTTTTATTGAATCAGGTATATATTCAACATAATTATCTTCAGTGATAAGGTTTTCAAATAATTTATTCTCTGATCTTTTAAGAAATTTTGAATTATTAAAGGAATCTAGTTGCTTATTAGATTTAGAATCAATTTCAAAATCAACTTTTTGATATCCCCGAATTTTATATTGTTTATCTACAAAAGCTTGAAATGGATGATTACAGACAATATTTCTTGGAATAGAGATTGTAGTAAGATTTTTTGCTTGATCTGTTATTGATTTTGGAAATGTTAATTCTTTTTTAGATTTACAGACAGGACAAATAAAAGTAATTTGAACTGTGTCAATTAAATCATTTAAATTTACATAGTTTTCTGTATTAGTTATTGTCATAGAATCCTCTATTTAAATTATAAATAGAAAAATAAAAACCCCCATTTTTTTATACAATAAAAAAAAAGGATTTCGCCACTTCTCATCCTTTTTATTTTTGTTCGTAAAAATTATAAATAAATAATTCATAAAATGATATTTAAAGGTGTCTGGTGAAAAATTTAAGTATTTTCTTAAAAAGTTAAGTAAAATATTATTATTATTTGTAGTCTAGTTCATAAAATCCTCATTTAGGAAATGAAATATTCCTTTTTATTAGGGATAATTTATATTGAAATTCTTATCTGAAAGATCCAATTTAAGTTCTAAAGAAAATAAGGGAGATTCAATTTTAAAAGTATGTTTCCCCTTTGTAAGTTTTTTTATTGTATTTTCATCCACTTTG
>CAZGJX010000092.1:0-16616 GCA_964525635.1 uncultured archaeon | reverse complement strand
TTTAAGAGCATGATATCCATGTGATATGATTTAATACTTGAGAAAAAGTCTATGTCATTATAAATAATAGGACTTTCTATTTAGAATTCTTTTTTTTTCCCCGTTTTTAATAAAATTTAAATCAATTTTACATAGAAAATTATTTAAAAATTATAAAGATAATTTATGAATTAATTATCATAAAATTGAATTTATTAAGTTATCAAAAATATAATCACTAAAAATTATATATATATAATTTAATATATAATGGAAAGAAGAGCATAATTATATGAGATTTAAATATGATAACTACTAGAGAATCAATTAATTATCAATTTTCTATAATTTTTGGATATTCTTCACCAAATAAGGATAATTTAATTGTAGGAGACATAATTGGTCCAGGTAATTTAAAAAAGGATCTTGTTAAAGACCTTTCTGTTGATGTGATAAAGTTTTTAACACAATATAATGCAATGTTAAGAGATTATACCGGATCTGAATTATTTTTCATTGAATTTGAATTAAAGAATTATAATCCAAAAGCGGTTCAAACTAAAATCTATCCTAAATCTATGATATTAGTCCCAGGGAACTATAAAGAATGTGAAAGTTTAATGCTTGCTTTAAAACCGGATATTGGTTATATTAATTACCATAAGTCCAGTAAAGCAATTAATCGTATAAGTAAGTTATTTTTTGAGGTTGAAGAATATGGGCATCGACCAGAACTAAGTGAAAGTCAAGAAGAAACTGTTTTTAAAAAATTCGCAATACGATTTACCAAGAAACTCTATGGTCAATTAATTGAAAACAAATGGAATAAAGAAATGATTGGATTATCCGATTCTGTTCCAACAGAACAAAAGTTCCTGAATAATTATGGTAAATTTAAATCAAACATAGATCTATTTTGGCATAAAATACCAATTGAATTAATTTTATCAGATATAAGATTTGAAAAAGTTAAAAATCCTTTTGAAGGGAAAACAGCTGTTGACCATCTTAAATTTTCAATTACTGAACCAAGTGCTTGTTTTGTTATTGAAAAAACTTTAACACTAGGATCAAATCTTTTAAATTTAGCAAATACAGGAACAATAGATTTTTTTCAGAATATAATAATTCAATATGTGATAAAAAATATAGAAAAGGATTTAACTCAATATTTAGAACCAAAGTCGGAGAATTGGTTAATTTCAAGGATTAATACCTTCTTAGAAGAGTTAAATCTGGAAATAAAACAATATTTAGATTTATGTAAAGAATTTTTAATAAGTGGAGTAAAAGGGACTTTAAATCAAATTCTTGAATCATTTAAAAAAATGATTAGTCAAAAAGGAAAACCGGGATTTACAGAATTGTATTTATTATCTAGCTCATTTATAAGTCAGATGATAATTAAAAAACAGGAATTAAGAGCAAATGAACTAACTTCAGTTATTAATTACTTCTCTGAATTAATTAACAATACATTAGATATAATTAATAAATGTATTATTACTTATTTAGTAAATCGCCAATTAAAAATGATTACAATAGGATTAATTCAAAATCTTAAAGATGAATTTTATAATGAAAAAAAACCAGTAAAAATCCTTGGATTTAAAATAATTGATGATTTCCATCAGTTTATTTTGAGAAAAATAGAAACATTTTCCTATTCTTATAACTTAAAACACAATTTTGAGAAAAAAATAATTTTTGAGGAATTTAAATCATTAATTTTTAAAGATTTTAATGAATTCTTTGAGAAAATAAAATTAAAGCCTGATGATATTGTATCGTTCGCTGAAATTAATTTGGATCAAAAAACAGTAAGAAATATAAATGATAACATTGTAAAATTTAAAAAATTCTCAAATGAAATACATTTTCTTTTAAGTTATATTCTAAGATATTCTACTATTAATAGATATTTAAAAGATATCCCTGATAATGAAATCTCAGATCCTGTATTATTTTCAACGAAATTCCATAGGTTTTTAGAAAAAAGAGTGGCAGGTATAAACCTATCTTGGAAATCGTATATATTGGAATGGATAATGGATTATGTAAAAATCTTTCTAAAATTAGATAACAAGAAAGAATGGACATTAATAGAAATTTATAATGATTTTATTAACTATTTGGAAGAAAGAGAATCCGAGTCTCAAGATTCTGGAAAATTTAAAGCTTTTTTAGATTCTTACATAGCAAAAGAGGAAAATGAGGTGATTAAAAAGGATTTAATATATTTTTTTGAGCAATATGACTATTTTCTTGGGATTCAAACTGAATTTCCAAATTATATAAAAAATAAAATCAAACACAAAATTAATAATATAAATATTCCCATTGATAACCTTAAACCATCAGAATATCTTGTTCTTAATGAAAAAGAAACTTTTTATAATTATATAAAAGAAAATGAATTAAAATATTTTTCAAAATTAATCCCAATTCCTTCAAAATTAATTCTTAAACATAATTTAAGTGATGAAGAATTGAAATTATTTAAAGGAGATTTGTTTCAGGTTTTTGATATTAAATATTGGGGTGATGGATTTATATTGGTTAATCTATCTGATAATTTTAAAGAAGTATATAGGGAGTGGATAAAACAATTATGATAATGGGTGTAAAAAGAAAAGCCACAGCTATTGAAAGTACATTTAGATATTTTCAAACAGTTGATTTAATCTTATCTCACATTAAAAGAGAAGCAGATAAAGAAAATATTTTTAAATTAATTGATAGAAGGTCAACATTAAAAGATTTGCTGGTTGGTACAGCAGCAGTCCATATTTATCATAATTTAGGGATTAAGGTAGAGGAATTATTAGATACTAACAAAGGGACAGTTGAATCTTCTAAAGAATTAGAATTGAATGAGAAAAAGACAATCTATAGAGAGGTAAAACTATTATTAAAAGATTCTTTTGAATCTGAAATCAATATGCTCTACAAGATGATAGATATAGAAGAAAAATTTCTAGAATTATTAATAAAATCAAGAAAAGAAGAGATTTTAGAAAATGAAAAGGAGAGTTTAATAAAAAGTATAGAAGACCATTTAGAAAAAGAATTATTAGAAATAATTCTGAATTATTCTCCCTTCAATTTTTATGACCTAATTGGAGATCTAATTGGATTAACCAACAATGTAAAAAAGGATATTTTAGAAGAAGGTGCTAAATTTAAGGATATCTCTATTGAATTAGAGATGAAATTAGAAAAAGAAGAAAAAGAGGACAAATATATCGAGTTCTCAACATTGACAAGGATATTGAAAGAAATTCAAAAAGATTTTGAATTCAGATCGTATCAAGAATTAAAAATGCAATCAATGCCTATGAGAATGATAAAAAAAAGAATAATTGATTATGATCTTAATCGTTATCCGATATCTCTTCCTGGATTAAAAGCATTTAGGCAAGCGAATAATTTTAAAAAAAAAATAATTGGAAAAATCGAAAATGCTCTAAAAAAGGAGATAAATTATGAGGATTTCGAGAAAGAAATGCTTATTTTTATAAAAAAGGAACTTATAATTCAATTAAAAAATAATCCAAACGATTTTGTGTATTTTTTACAGAATCTTAATGAAGAAAGTTTTGATGAAATAATTTATGCTTTAAATAAATATGGTGTATATAATATTTTAGAATTAGTTAATATAAATGAGGATTTGGCTACAGAAATAGAAGAAAATATGATAAGATATAATATATCCAAATTTGATTTAATACAGCTAAATGATCAAAAAAAAAATATTTTAAGTATAACAAAAAATGCAATGATTAAAGACAATTATATATATTTGAAAGGACGAGAAAATGGTCAAGAAAATCTAAATCTAAATTTAGAAGATTTACTAAAAGAAGAAAGAGATAAATTTGAGGATTTATGGAATATCTTAGAAAAGAAAACAAATCATTCTTATATTGAATTGAAAGAATTTTTAAAAAAAAAGGAAATAATTGATACAATTTTTCTGAAAAATATGAATTTGATAAACTACTCTCAAATTTTATTGCTTCTAGATTTTAAAGATATTTTAAACAATATAGTAAAAGACATCTTTTTTTATATATTGTCAAAAATTTTAAGGCAACTTAGTAGAATAATCGAATCCTACCTTAAAATTTCAAATGAAAAAGCATTATATCTATTTGCATTCAAGAAAATGTATCAAACAAATGAATCAGAGGAATGGATTTGGATAAAAATAGAAGAATTATTAATTAAACGTCTGAAAAAAAGACAAGAAGAACTAGTTTTATTATTTAATGCGGAAAATAAACCATTCCTCATTAATGGATTTATATATGCGAGATTGACGGACATGTCATTAGAAAATGCAATGAGAATTCTTAAAAATAATACTAGCCCCATATATAGTGAGATAATTAATTTAACGCTTAATAAGGATTTGATTTCGCCTATATCTTATTGTTTAGGTTATGATTTAATAAAAAGATTTGAGAAGTATGAGGAATTGAGGACAAAGAAAGTTATAGAAACAATTAAAACTAAGGAGAAGGAAAAGAAAGAATTAAAAAAAAGAATTCGGGAAAAACAAGAAATAAGTACCCTTAATTGGATTGAGCGTAGAATTACTTCTTCTATAATGCGAATAAATAGTCCAGGTATAAATCCAAATCAGTTATATTGGCAAGAAAAGGATTTAAAAACAGCTACTGATAATATAAAATTACATAGTGAATTAGATGGAAATCCATTAGATTTAATAGCAGAATATTTCCTTTTTTCAGTTGAAAAAATTAAATCATTAGTACCAGATTTAAATTTACCTAATGCAGATACTATAAGGAATTTTACAAAAAATACAATAGATAATATATTAGAAAATCGACTAAAAAATAAAATGGAAAAAGTAGAAGAAATTAATTTATATGATGGGGAAAGATATGAAATTGCAAAACAAATCGCGAAAAAAATAGGTAGTTTTTTGGATAAGGCATTATACTTTAAATTTAAATCTAAAAAATTATAATTTCAAAACACATTTTATTTATTTTTTAATAATAAAGGATAATATTGGGGATCTGAGATATTAAAATATAATTAGCATTTAAAATAACAAAAAGGTATTAAAATAATACATGATTTAATTAAAATACAATTATTTAAATGGATATAATAAGAAATATGACATCTATAATATCAAAATTTAAGGATCTCATAAATGGTTTTTTACTATTTATATTAATTATCTCTGGTCTATCTATAGCTTTAATATTAAGGTATTATAACTTTAATGGAAATCTAATTATGTTAATAAGTGTTTTGGTAGAATTTGTTGGAATAACACTGTGTTATTTAATTCTAAAAAACAATTTAGAAGAAAGTAAATCCCCTGAAGTACTATCAAAAAAGAAAGGAAAATAGAAAAAAGTATTTAAAAAATATATTTCTCCCAATTCATACTAATTTTATGAGAATTTAAATAATTCTTAATATCTTTTAACACAATTTCGGGCCTATATTCCCAAGCTTCTTTCATATTAAAAGATATACATGCGAGATCTTTTATCATAAATATAGACTTAAAAATTATACCATAAGATGCAACTTGAGGTAATGAATAAATGAAATGCCCTTCTGGTTTATAATCTATAATTTTAATGGATTTTTCATTTACTTGAATTAGATCAATATGACCAGTAACATAATTGCTATTAATCCTTCTCCAAATAGGGACTTCAATTGCAATTGATTCTGCATCTCTAATTAATATATTCTTAAGTATAGCATCATGGCCAGGTTTTTTATTGATTTTATTTTTTTTATAATTATTAAAAACATCCTCCGCATAAGTGGATAATTTAAAATCTGACGTGTAATTTTTAATCTTATATGAACGAATTAATTTTTTTTCAAGACTCATTAAAAATGCTTTTTTAATTCCTTTAATTCTAAAATCAGAAATTCTAGGAATTTGTTTCATATTGAATACATTATTGGGAACATTTCCCTCATAAATATTATTAAAATAATCACCTATTTTCTTATAATCATTATTTATTTGAGATAATTTTATTAACCTTTCTTTATGATAATGAAAACTATATCGTATGTTTTGATGATAAAAATCGCGGCGATTTAACATTTTATAATATTTTTAAAATTTTATCTATAAATAAATAAACCATTAATTAAATTTAATATTGGATATTAATTTATTATTAAAATTAATAGAATTTTAAAAACTGAAAAATAATTATTTTAAGAATAAAGAAAAATAAATCTGCAATAACAGAATTTTTATTTCTTATTATTATTTTTGTCTGAATGATAACAGAAATCTTAAACTTTTTTTATAAGTATTTAATAAATCATTCAGATAAAGGAAGAGTTTAGATAAACAAAAAGTAATTTGTATTTTTATTAATAGCGGACCCGGCAGGATTCGAACCTGCGACTTTCGGATTAGAAGTCCGACACCCTATCCATGCTAGGTTACGAGTCCATAGGAGTATTAAAAAAGAATTATAATTTATATTATAAAAGAAAATCTTTAAACTTTATTATTCAAAGAGAATTTATATGTAACTTATTTTTAAATTGAATTTAAAAAGATTTAATTAATATTGGATTTTTTTATAAAGGCATCAATAACTATCATATCACCCTTAGGTGAATAAGCTTTTACTATTTTTGCTTGATTTATACTTAATTGCATTTGGAATTTTTCTAATTCTTGCTTTAAATGATTAATAGCTGTTTGAATTGAATTTTCTTTTTCACAAAATTGGTAATTATGAATAATACCACCATTTTCTTTTATTAAAAAACAAGCAACATCAATATATTTAATAGAATCCTCAGGTAAATTCATTAAAACTCTATCTATTTTGTGGTTTAAAGATTTTCCAATGGGACTGGAAGGATTTAATAAAAATTTTACATCCATAACATGTGGAATTATGTTTCCTTTTAATCTATTTAATCTTATATTCTCCTTTAGATATTTGATAGTATGAGGATTGATATCGAAGGAATGAATAATTACATTATTATCTTTAGCAATTTGTATTGAAAATGGACCAACTCCAGCAAATAAATCTACAATCTTTTCTCCAGATTTGATATTATCAGAAGAGATCCTTTTTCTTTCATATAATAGTCTTGGAGAAAAAAAAGTTTTCTTAACATCAAGATTAAATAAACAATTATTTTCTTTATGAATTGTTTCTGTAACTTTAATACCCTTAATAAAATTTAATTTCCTCAAACGATAAGTTCCTTTAATTTTACCTACTTTCTCATAAACTGATTTTACATTTTTATTAACTTTTAAGATTGAATTCGCTATATTTTCTTTAAGTTCTATTTTATTTTCAAATTGATTAAATATATCTAATTCAACGATTGCTATATTTCCAATAATATCAAATGATTTAGGGATAGATTCTAACAAATCAACGGGTAATTTACCTCTTAACACTTCCAATAAAGTTCGATATTTATAATTTTTATTTATAATCCCTTTTTTCTCAACGATTTCAATCTCTAATTCATTATTTACTAATTCAGAGAATTCTTTTTTATTCGCCATCCCCTCTTCTATAGGAAAGAAAATATAGTCATTTTCTTTTAACACTTTATATTTTTTATTTAAAAGTGATTTTGTTTTAAATTTTCTCTCAATTAAATTAATTAAATCCTGAGCTATTTCTCTTTTTATTTTAATATATTGCAGATTTTTATTTTTCATCTTCTTTGCTATATTTAAAAATAATATCGAACTTATTATTGTTTTTCTTCAAATTATTTATTAATTCTCTTGATAGATCAAAAGAAGATTTATTGCAATTAATTAATACAGTTCTATCACAGAAATAATTGCTTTTTCGAAAAACTATATCTTTAGAATTAGCCAATGTTAGTTTAGCATTACCATAACCATAAAATGAATCAAATATTCTTCCAGATTTTATTATAATCATTAATTTTTTGCCATTTTTAATATAGGTTTTAAGATTTAGATTTAGATCACTACATGCTTTTGAAGCTCTAATTCCTAATATACAATTACCTGCTTTTGTCAAATAATTATCTTTTGTAATTTCTATAGTAGTTTTATGAGTACATTGTATATTCTTATGTCCATAAACATGAACTATATCTAAAATAGTCATTTTTATTTATCTTTAAAGAATTCTAAAATTTCATCAATTAAATCAAAAGATTCCATAGGAATATTATATTTAAATTTTAATTTTTCTATTGTCTTTAAAAGATTCCTTTCTTTAAATGAAACTGTTTTACTATATTGATTGATATAAGTTTTTGGAATTAAAAAAGCACATTTTTTATAATTTTTAATATTCTTATTAAAATATTTTTTAATATTTGAATAGCTATTTTTATAAAACTCCCAATGATTAATTGATTCATATTGTCCCATAGGAAAAACAGTATTTAATTCTAAAGGTATAATTCCAAATATTCCTGAATAAAAAACAATATGTATAAGACTTCTTGTAATTGTACTATTATGATTAATTTTTTCAATCCAATTACATATGCTGGGTGATTTTATTCCTTTGATGTCTAACTCAGGTAATATTATCAGGAAATTTGCGTTTTTAGGAACTCTGTAAAACTCATGCAATCTCCAATTATATCTATATATTATAGGTCTAAATTTACTTTCCGATGAATTAAATAATCTACCATGCTTTTTATAGCTCTTTTCATACTTTTCAAAAAACTGGTGATTTTTCTTCAATAATTTGAATGCTTTCACCAAATAAGGGTGTGTCCTTATTCTTTGCTCCACTAATTCCCATAATCTTCCTTCTCTAATTGCTTGACGTATTGTCTTTAATTCTTGAGATGATATATATAAATTATGCAATGCTAATTGTTTAGTTCTAAATTCTTTTTCAGATTTTTGTAATTCTATCGGGGTATAATTATTACAGACAGGACAATTACAGGGGAATTCTTCCATTTCCTCAATATTTCTAGTTCCTGTTGATAATGAAAAATATCTGTTTTCCTTAGCATATAAGATATATGCTGCTGAATCCATTATATCTGAACCAAATGCTACTGCTAAAGAGAAGAATTGAGGTAAACCTAAACCAAACATATGTAAAGGTTTCGTCGGTATTATATTCTTTTTAACTGTGATTAGGATTTTTAAAATGGTCCTAAATTGATAATTTAAAAAATACTTAACTAATCCACCAATTGCATAAATTCCAAAATTTAATTTACTCATCTCTATAGTACTTTTCTTCAATAATTCAGGGAATTCGGAACCATGAATAGGTCCAATCCAACTACATTCTTTTGACCTCCTTTTAATATTTTCATTTGCTCTCAACAAGCTTATATTAACCTTATCTTGTGCAATCTTTAAATCATCTTCAGGTTGCACTGGGAGGTCTAAGATTACTGGAAAGTCAGATCCTATATCTTCTTGAAATTTTTCGATATCATTCGAGCTTATTTGAATATCATCATTATTATACATATATTGTTGGAAAGCTCCGCTATCTGTAGCAATAAGGCCATCATAATTCAGATATTGATGTATTCCTTTTTTTAATGCTTCAAATCTTGATATTTCATTTTGATATAGGATATATGCATTTGTAAAAATACAATTAAAACCTATTCTTTTTATTTCAGATGGAGTTATTAAATTATTATAAGGATGGATTACTGGAAGTAAATTTGGCGTAAATAATTCTTTATTATTAGTCCTTAATTTACCAATTCTTCCTAAAGCATCAATATCTAGAATCTCATACTCCATTTTATTTTCCTCGCTTTTTAATCAAAAAATTCATCTAACCGATTTTTATTAAATAATTCATTTAACCAATCTATATTTCCTAATTTATATTTCTCAATTGGTTCTTTTTTTTCAATTATATTCAATATTAGGTTTGTTAAATCACTTAAATTCATATTTGATGTATCTATCTCATAAATAGGACAAATCAATTTCTTTTCAAAAATAAAATTTGAACAATTTCCTAAAATCTCTGCTTGTAAATTTTCATGTATTTTTTCCTTTGAATAAGCTCTTCTTTTCAATCTGTTATTTAGAACGTCTGGATGACATCTTAGAATAATAACAATATCAATTAAATTATTCGGAATGATATCTGCAAAATGACCTTCGATAATTAAAACTTCTAGTTTTTCACTCTTTATTTTATTTATTAAATTCTCTATATATGGAATCAGTTTTTTGAAATCTGTTATATAAGTATCTCTTATATTATCATACTTTATAATAAAATTTTTAGATATGACTAAATCATTCAGACTTATCACTCTAGATCTAATAAAATTTGTTAGCTCTATTGAAATTGTTGTTTTTCCACAACCAGGTGTTCCAGTAACAATAATTATTTTCATTTAACCAATAAAAAAAATTTTAGACTTTTAATAATTTTTTGATATTTTTATGAGAATCCAAATAATAAATGAAATGACAAGAATTAATGCGAAAGGGGGGCTTATCACAATGAGAGAGTTTCTCAATTTGATTCGATCCCCCGACCTCACGGTTATCAGCCGTGCGCTATACCAAGCTAAGCCACTCTCGCAATAAATGAATTTTTATTCTTTTTTAATAAAAATAAGATATATAAGATCTCTAATAAAAAATCTTTAAAAAATTTTTTGTCTTTTATAATTAATATTATAGTAAAAAATAAAGAGGTTTATATTAAAATGCCAAATAGATTAAATTATTCAATTGTTGGTCTCCAAGATTATATAATTTCGTTTGAGAATTATTGTAGACCTTGTGAAATTCAACAACATTGTACCTATGGAAAAGATGTACCTTTTACCATAAAAATTAGTTGTAATGATATTAATCATGCTAAAGAAAAAATGAAGTATGAACAACTAAAAAAATTACAAAAAAGTGAAGATTTATCAGTCTCATATGAGAAATTGGTAAAAAAAGTGAAAATTAATTTACAGGGTATCTTTTCGGAGATTTGGAAAGTAAAAATAAAAAAACATAAAGAGGAAATAAGATGTTTAAATTCAAAGAAAGTTGATCCTATGTTAGTTACTCAACAAGGTCAAGATTGGTGGCAAGATTTTAATCTAACGATTAAAGAAATCCACCATGAATGTGAAAAGATTGGTTAATCTTTATCAATATTTATCTTTTATAATTTTTTATTTATCAAATTAAAGATAATTTTTTATGAATAATTATAGTAACCACTGTTTTAACGATCTTTTATATTAGGTTACTTTTTTTTATTCTTTTAAATATTAAATTTTGCATGAAAAAATATAATAAAAAACGAAACATTTAAATATTATAATTGCGTATAAATTATTTACATCGGGTAATCTTTATTCAGTCACATTAAAGATATTTTTCCGTTACCTGGGTTGAATCAATCAATTATTATAATATATCTATATTTTAATAATAACTTTTAGGGGGTAAAATTATGGAAATAAAATCAGAATTAAGTAATTTAGCAAGTTATTGTCCAGAATGTAAGGGTAAGATTATTCCTATTCTGGAAAAGGGCGAAAATGTATGCTGTCAGTGTGGTTTAGTTATTAATGAACGAATTGTAGATACATCTCATAGTGGAAAAAGAGCATTTACAAAACATGAAAAAGAAAAAAGAGAAAGAACAGGATCTCCCATTTCAATACTATTACCAGATATGGGTCTTAGTACAATAATCGATAAATCAAATATAAAAAGTCCAGATTTAAAGAGAGCCGCAAAATGGAATTCAAGAATGACATGGGATAAAAGAAACATGTTAATTGCCACTACTGAACTGAAAAGGATAGCAAGTAATTTAAATTTACCAATACATGTTAAAAAAACTGCAATTAGATTATATATCGAAGCATTTAAAAAGAAATTATTGAGAGGTAGATCTATAAATGGTATGGTTGCTGCTTGTCTTTATTTTGCATGTAGAGAGCGGGGAATTCCAAGAACTTTACAAGAAATTCTTGAGGAAACATCAATAAATGCTAAAAATGTAAGAAGATGTTATAGAACCTTAATTCGTGAATTAAATCTTAAAGCACCTTCCACAGATCCTATCACTCTTGTACCTCGATATATCGCGGAATTAGGTTTAAATGCTGAAGCTGAAAAAGTAACAATTAAAATATTAAAATCTTTTACATCTAATTATTCTATAAGTGGTAAAGATCCAAAAGGTTTATGTGCGGGAGCTCTTTATTTCATATGTAAAAATCAAAATAAAAAAATTTCACAAAAAGAAATCGCAAATTTAATTGGTGTAACAGAAGTTACGCTTCGATCAAGATATAAAGAAATTATAAAAAAATTAAATTTTTCATTTTAAATTTATATATTATTACTTTTTTCTTTTTTTTTAAAATTCTTTTTTTAACATCAATTTTATGAAATCAGAAAGAGTTAATAAATACTCTTGAGCATTTGGTAGATAATTTTTAATTTTAATAAATAGTTGAGAATAATGATGAGCTCTTTCTTTTTGTTCTAATATATCATTACGATTCTGTTCTCTTATCATTTCAGCAGGATTTCCTCTCATAACAGCTCTAGCAGGTATAATAAGTCCGGGTGGAACTTGGCTGTTGTTTAATATTACAACACCCTCTCCTATAGATGTTTCTTCAAAAATAATACTTCCTTCCATTATTTGGATATAATCTTCTAAAAAGCTTCCAAGGACAGTAACACCTGTTTCTAAAATACAATATCTTCCGATATGTATTGAACTTTTTGATGACCTTGTTAATAATATAACACCATTAAATATAGTAGAATATTCACTTATATTTATTTGTGAGTTTTCTGCCCGGATTATTGCTCCTGGCCATATTATTACATTATTTTTTACCTTAACATCTCCAATCAATGTAGCTTGTGGAGATACGTAAGCATTTTCTGCAATATTGGGTTTTTTTCCATTATATTCGATTAAAACCATCTTAAATTCCTAAAAAGTTTTTAACTAAAAATTAAAGAATAGATCTTTTTAACTCATTTAAATTTATTTGACAAAATTATTTATAATAATGTATAACCCATATTAATTAAATATAGTTTTTAATATTGAAAATTAAATTAAGAAATTCTAGATTATATATAATTTCTAAAAGGGTCTTGTGAATCAAAAAATAAAAATTCATCATATGGGAATTCAAGAGAGAGAAAATTATATAACTTTTTTAAAGCATATAATTCTGCATTGTGGTGTGATATATTAATTAAACAGATTCCAACTTCTTTAGCATACATCGCAATTTTATGATTTATATTGCTTGAAATATAACAATCACATTTATTTTTTAGTATTTTTTCTATATAATTTATATTATTAGTATCACCACCTACAATGCATATTTTATTAATTTTTCTCTTTAAATTCCCTACATAGCTAATATTATTCATATTAAAATTTGATTTTATTCTTTTTAATAATGTTTCTAAAGTTATTTCTTGATTATCATTAGGTAAATACAATGGTAGGCTAATCCTACCAATAGGTATAGCTTTCTTTTCTTTATTTCGTATTTTAAAGATATTATCAATTTTTAGATATAATACATCAGATATTGTTTTAGAAATTCCTTCTTCCGCTGCTATAAATGAAGAATTTAAGATATAGATTTTAATTGGATAATTCGAGAGTAAATTTAATTTATTAATTAAATTTTTATTGATATAACTAATTGGTTTTATTAGAAATCCATGATGAGATATAATCAAATCAACTTTACACTTAATAGAATAATGAATTACTTCTAAATTTGCATCTAAAGTTATTAATATCCTTTTAATTTGTTTATTATCATTTATTTCCCCATATTGTAATCCATAATATTCATTCGTCATTTTAAATTTTTTAGGAGCTATTCTAGTTTCTAATATCATTCTTAAATCTTTATAAAGCATTAACTCACCATTATAAATCTAATAATGGAAATCCTTCAAAAAAGAAAAAAAGATCGTCCCTTCTGATTTTTTAAAATACAAATGTAAAAAAGATTTAATCCAAATGAATATCAATTTTCTAAATCAAATTCTAAATGTTTAAGTTTAGTTTAAAAACATTTATTTTAAAGATCTTTTTGATAATGATGATTAAAAAATTCTTTCAGTTGATCTTAAAAAAAGTTAAAGATTTTTTATCAGATAAATATGGAGGAAATCTAGTGGAATATGCCTTATTAATAGGATTTGCATTATTTGTATTTTTTATTCTATTCAGTATAATTTCATCAATTATAGATTGGACTTTAGGTCTTTCATCTGACTTTTCTGATCTAATTGGAGGTTAATTTTTTAATTAATATTTAATAATCTTATCATAATCTAATTCAAAATTAAATTTTTTCTTCCATTCATCAAGTTTATCAAAAAAATATTGTCTATCAATTTCTAAATATTCAAGAAAATGATCCATTTGAACAGTTTTTACTCCTCTTAATATATTATTAATTTTTTGTTCTATTATTGATTCATTAGGTTTCCGTTTTTTTCTTGATCTTAATTCTTCTAATAAAGGAAAATTATTGCTATTATTAAAGAAATGTTTAACTATATTATTAATAATGGTAGCTTCAGTATTTCCAAAAACTCCTATTAGTTCATCTATTAAATCCATATATATTTTACTTAAAGTAACTGTTGTTCTTTTTGTTTCGGTCATTTTTTTTTTGGAATATTTTTAGACTTTATATTTATTATATGTTTTTCTTAAATTTATGCTTATTGATGTTAATAATGCATAAATAAGCATCATTTATATAATAATATGACTTAATTATCATAATGAACTTGATAAAAGTTCAAAATTCAATATGTCGAAAAATTGTCGAGTTTAAAATTATTATGGAGGAAAAATTATGGCAGATATTATTTTAATTAACAATTTTATAGAAGGAAATTTAGTTTTATCTCCAATTCAATATAATTTAATAAAATTATTGAAAAATGGTGGTCCTTTAACCCGTAAAGATATTGTTAATCATTTAAAAACACCTCGAACTACGATTTATGATAATTTAAATAAATTGCAGAAAAGAAGAGTTGTTGAAAAGTATTCAAGAAATAATGGGAAAAGAGGAAGACCAAATGTTTATTGGAGATTAATAAAAATATAATTTTTCTTCTTTTTCTATTTTTTTAAAAAATATATATTTTAAATTCTATTTTTAAATTACTAATTTCTTATATAATTAAGATTTATTATTTAATTTTCTAAAAAAAGAGATACTCCAATATTTCCACTGGAATAATTTTAAAATTTATAAAAAAAAATATATAAATTTAATATTAAAATGGATCCCATTGAATTAAAGAATTATTATTTTAAAGATTATTTATTAACAGTTAATCAATTAGAAAAATTAAAAAAAACAAAAAAAAAGATGCAGTCGAAATTATGGTGTCTAATAACAATTTTAATTTTTCTACAATTATTAAAAATAAAAATAAAATGAATAAAAATGGTAAGTTTCAAAGAATTAGGTTTTGATAATACAAAAAAAATGTTTGAGATTGCTTTAGAAAGAAAATTTGCTATTCCAGGATATAATATTAATAATTTAGAACAATTACAAGCAATTATTAACGGATGTGGAGAAACTAATTCACCAGTAATAATACAAATTAGTAAAGGAGCAAGAGATTACGCAAATCAAACAATGCTGAGATATCTAGGACAGGGTGGAATTGAAATGGGAAAGGAATTGGGTTATTCAAATCCAATAGCATTACATTTAGATCATGGTGATTCATTTGATCTTTGTAAATCATGTATAGACTTTGGTTTTTCAAGTGTAATGTTTGATGGAAGCCATTTGGACTATGAAGATAATATTAAGATTACAAAAAAGGTAGTAGAATATGCACATCTAAGAGATGTAAGTGTAGAAGCAGAATTGGGAGTTTTAGCAGGAATTGAAGAGCATGTTAAATCTGAAGAACATAAATATACAGATCCAGAACAAGTTGAAGATTTTGTAACTCGAACAAATTGTGATTCATTAGCAATAGCTATTGGTACTTCACATGGGGCTTATAAATTTAAAGTTGAAAAAGAAGAAGATATACCAGAATTAAGATTTGATATTTTAAATGAAGTTAAAAAGAGATTGGGTAATTATCCTATTGTATTGCATGGATCATCATCTGTGCTAAAAAATTATGTTGATGTTATTAATCAATATGGAGGAACATTAGAAAAAGCTTTTGGAATTCCAGAATCTCAATTAAGAAAAGCAACTCAATTTGGTGTAAGTAAAATCAATATTGATACAGATGGTCGTTTAGTATTTACTGCTATGGTAAGAAAATATCTTTCTGAAAATCCTAAAGTTTTTGATCCAAGAAAATATTTAGGATTAGCTCGAAAAGAATTAATAGAAATGATAAAACGTAAAAATATTGAAGTTCTTGGTTCAGCTGAACAAGCAAAATATATTGTATAAAAATATCTATTTATATAGTTTTTTTTAATTATTTTGGAATATAATAATATTCATTTATATTTTTTTGATAAACATCTTTATTACTTCCAATCTTATTTACCCTAGGTCGATGTGAAACCGAATCTCTTCGGAATGTAATATTCATCATCCTTAGAAAAGAATTAAATCCATCT
>CAZGJX010000091.1:0-17013 GCA_964525635.1 uncultured archaeon | reverse complement strand
ATATATCTGGATAATCATTGATTAAATTCTCTATATTATTTTTTTTATCAAAAGCTAGAATTAGGAAATAAATTTCTCCTTCATATTTATGAATAATTGAAATAAATCGTGTATTCATATCATCAAGAGTTAATTCAATCATTTTGTCTTCCTTATTTAATTCGTGTATTGTCCAAATTTTCAGAAAGAGTTCTTTCGGTAATGATTCTTTTTCAGGGGGATATTGAATTAATGATTGAGGACCTGTACTCTTATTCCAATGAACAATAACAATTCTTTCCATATTTATCTATTCTTATAATTATAGTATTATCTATCTATTGTTTTTTATATTTATTACCAACTAAATGTGAGAAAGTATCTCCTTTTAGGAAGGTGATGAATCGTATGATTATTTAATAAATTAAAACTCTATTATCATTTATATATCTATAAATCTTATAAATGTATAGGTTGGAGAAACCATCCTGTATTGTCTAATATCATATTAGGGAGTACGAATCCATTACTCTTTAGGGTATGGTAATTTAATAATAAAAACATAATGTTGAGAATTTTATTAAGAATTGATTATCTTGAGAAAGAGATAATTAAAATATTGATAATATTAACAAAAATGCAAAAACCTTTTGAAACTATATAGAAGTAAATATGAATTTTTGGCTTTAAGTATTCAAAACAGAAAGATTTAATTATTTTAAATTAATATGCCAGGGAAATTCATATCTATTCTTCTTATAGTTTGATTTAAAAGATCTAAAACTTTTTGGTTGTTATTTAAATTTAAATTGTTCACAAAGACTTCTAAAATTCTTTTTGCTAAATCGTTCCTTTTAGAATTATTATTTATATCAAGTTCTCCGAACAAAGTTTTAAATTCTTCTTCTAACCAGTTTAAATCCTCTACAATATTCTTTTCTAACAATTCTTTAAAATTTTCTAAAAATTCCATGATTTAAAACAATCCCCTTAACTCTGTTAATATAAATTATACCAAAAATATTATAATAGAATAAATATTAAAAATTCGATATAATTGACTAAGTTCTTTTTGATGTAACGAACAAAAATATATGTTGAAAACAAATTAATATTCATAAATAATAACTAATCCAAAAGAGATTTTACTACTTGAAAAGAGATTTTACTACTTGAAAGACTAATTCTTTAATTAAAATATTATTTTTTATTACTATTTGCGTTCAAATTAATTAAAATTATTGAAACAATAATAAATATTATTGAAATTAATAAAAATAAGGATAACTTCTCAGATAAGATAAAAAAAGATAATAATACAACGAAAACGGGTTTAAAGAAAGCTAGAGACATACCTTTTGATACGTCGAGATGGCTAATGCCTTCAAATAAAAGCCATATACCAAATCCTGTACAAATAATTCCAATAAATAAAATCAAAAACCATTCATTTAAATCATAATTTAAAAATCCATTTGTTTCAGGTGTAAAGTTAAGGATAAAAATCATTGGAATGCAAGCAAACATCAAAGATAACATACTAAATTTCAGAGCACAATTTGATATCTCTTTTTCATTCAATTGTATTTTTTTTCCTAGAACAGAATATAAACTCCAAATTATAGAACCTAATAGTACCAATAAATTACCTAAAATATATTCTGAAAAAATAAAATCAGAAAAATTAAATTTAGTCATCAGAATAATAACTCCTAAAAATCCAAAAATAAATCCTATTAATTTATATTTAAGATTATTTCTTTCATTCAGAATAAATATTGAATATATTGTTATCCAGATAGGATATGTTGTATAAATTGTTGCTGCAATATTAGCTTCTGAATATGTAACTCCAATAAAATAAATAATATTTGAAAAACCAAGAGCAAAACAACTTGAGATTAAAAAAAGTGCAAAATTATTTTTTATAATTCTAATTATTCCATTTAAGTCCCTTTTAATTAGAAGTATTAACAATAAAAATAAACCTCCAATAAAAAACCTGAAAAATGATAATGAAAGAGCACCTACATTGTTCTGAAGAAGCTTTACAATAATTTCACTAAACGACCAAGTAAAAACAGCTAATAATAAAATAAAATATCTCTGAAATTTTTCTACAAAACTCAATTATGTTTACACTATATCATATTCTATTTATGTTGGTTAAATAATAAATTAAGATTATGTATTCAAATATAAAAATCGTTCTAAATAATACAACCATATTTGAGCAAAAAAATTATGAGTAATCATATCATTACCATGAGTAGCAAATGGGAAAATTAATCGAATACAATCAACCCCCATAGTTTCTAATGAATTTTCAATTTTTTCTGTATTTACTGGAGGTACTAATCTATCTTGAGTTCCCTGAAATATTAACACGGGAGGATCATTTAATGATACTAAATTACTTGGTGTGAACTTCTCAAAAGCGAGTGGATTTGTTTCTGGATCACCTGGAATTAGATCTTCAAAATCTAAGTTATTAAAATAATAACCTGCAAAATTCGGGGGATAAAGCGGAATAACTCCTTTAATATTTATAGCAGTTGAAAAATTTCCAAAAAAGTAAGGATCATCATATCCAAGTCCAATAATACTCGCAAGATGCCCTCCCGCTGATCTACCCATTATGAAAACTGAATTTAAATTACCATTATATTCTAAAGCATATTTAATCTCCAATTGTTTTGTAAAATTGCCAATTTGGTAAATCATATCATGTAATGTAAAATCGCCTCTAACATATTGAGGAGTTAGATCTATTCCAAATTCTCCTTCTGGTATCATTAAACCATATTGAATATCAAATACAACATACCCTTGATTAGCGAGATATTTACTAATGATTGGAGTATTACCTATTCCTTTATCTCCAACTTTCCAACCTCCACTATGTATCATTATTATAATACTATTATTACCGGGTAGTTTTTCTCCTGGTTTTTTAGGATAATATACATCAAAATATAATTGAATACCTTGATTTTCATAATATTTAATATCTGTTTCAATATTACAATCTCTATGGGGTAATCCTAAGAAATAATTGTAAAAATTAAATTGAAATGGTAAAAAAAAATCATTAATCCTAGAAGGAATTAAATTTCTCCAATTTTCTCCGTATGCTTTATTAAATTCATTTTCCGCATGTAAAATACAATATGGAGTAGAGAGAAGAGGTAAAATAAAAATAAAAGACAATGTTAAACCAATTGATGCAATAGATTTTCGAAGTATTTTCCTATTTTGTAATGACTTAATTTTTAAAAAAGAAAAAAAGGATTTGGCAAACTCTTCTCTATTTATAGGAATTAATTTTAGTAGAATTAAAGTATTACTCAAAAATATAAAACCGAAAAATAGAGAAAATTGGGGAATTATAAAAGCTAATGATGGTGATAAAGAATCATGTGGGATTAAAAAAATAAATACAAAATATATTCCAATACTATGAAGAATATAACAAGCTAATTTTACAATTTTTTTTCTTGTTTTATAGATATTTAATGTTTTTTTTTTTTTAGATTTCTTATTTTTATTGTTTATTTCTTTTAATACAATATAGGATAATTCTATACTAGAAATTGATATTACAAAGAATCCTAGCAACTGTAAAACATAAGAAAATACAAGACCGATGGTAAAAGTGAGCCCTTCAATAATTATATTAGATATGGCTATACTTATCATTATCAATAAAATGCTGTAAGAGAAGAAAATAAGAAATCGATAGGATTTTCTAATCAATCTAGGATTATCTTGGATATTTTTAATAAGAAATCTGTCAATTAAATAAGAAAATATCAAATTGGACAACCAAGACAATAATATGATAATTCCAAAGATATTAAATAAAATAATACTAAAATGATAAAAATAAAAAGGAATAATAAAACAAATAGTCAGAAAATTAAGAATTATATTTAACTTGCTGTTATATTCAATGATTTTATTTATTGACTTTATTTTATTTTTCATTATTTTCTTTTGTTATTTTCTTTTGTAAATATAAAGTAGTTAAATAATAAGCAATAAAAATTATTACTAGAACAATTACTAAAATAATTAATATTAAATTAAACCAAGCCGCTTGAGCTTCTATTTCATCTAAAGGTAACTCACTAAGAGTTATTGGTGGTTGAAGTCCAAAAGAAGCCCCTAATACCGAATAGAAGAAAGCTCGTGGGATTGATCCGATAAATGTTGTAAAGGTATATTTCTTTGCATCAATATCAACAACTCCTCCTGCATAACTTACAACATCAAATGGAATAAATGGTATTAGGCGACCAATTAGAATTGAAAAAGTACCATATTTATGAATAAACCTATCAGCAAGATCTATTGCCTTTTTTCCAACGAACTTTTCAGCAAGTGGTCTCCCTCCTTTTCTACTTATATAGAAACATAAAGTACCTGCTGCAACTGAACCTATAACTCCCATAATTCCTCCCCCAAGCCATCCCCATATCATTCCAGTTGCTAATAACACAACCTCAGAAGGGAGTGGAATAATTAATCCTTGAATTGCCATAATACCAATAAATAAAAAAATACCCCATATTCCCAAATTATAAATTGGATTAACAAACCAATCAATAACTATTCTATATAAAGTTGTAGAATCAATAAACACATTATAATAAACTAAATATAATGAAATTATCAGTAGTATGATAATAAAAATAATAAATAGGATAGTCTTCTTGCTATATGATGAAAAATCTATTAGATTCTTAACATATTTCTTTATTTTATTAGAAAGAGATCTTTTCTCCTTTTCTTGAACATGGTTAATTGTATCTTCCATTATAATCAATATTAGAATAAAATTACTTAGTTTTTATAATGTTTTTTGATTATAAAAATTAGCTATTTTAAAAAACTTTCTTGAAAAAAACAAGGAAATGATTTAGAAATGAAAGAAATTACTGAAAATGTATATCATATAGGAAGTTCTGGATGCGATATATATTTAATTGATACTAAAAGTAATGATGGGCTTGTTTTAATAGATTGTGGAATGAGTATAGATTTAATAAAAGAGATATATAGAGAAGGATTAGATCCATTAGATATCAATCATTGTATTATAACTCATTGTCATATTGACCATATCGCTGCATGTTATCAACTTAAAATGCTTAAACCTTTGGTAAAATTTTATGCTCATGAATTAGATGCTAAAGCAATTGAAGAGAAAGGACATGATAATAAAACTGCAGCTTCTTGGTATGGTATATCTTATAATCCTATTGAATTATTTCAACAATTTAAAGGAGATTTTGAAATTTTAAAACTTGGAGAAAATGAATTTCAATGTATTCATACTCCTGGTCATACACCAGGTTCAATTTCCGTATTATTAGAAATTAATAATGGAAAAATATTATTTGCTCAAGATGTACATGGTCCTTTTTCATCAGAATTTGGTTCTAATTTAAAAGAATACCAAAAATCTATGGAAAAACTTCTTATATTAGAAGCTGATATATTATGTGAAGGACACTTTGGAGTAATTCAACCAGCTAAAGAGATTGATAAATTTATTAAAAATTATATTGACCATAATACATTATAGAAATTGAATTATTAATTTTAGTTAAAATAAAGGAATATTGATATTGTATTTTTAAAAATAATTTAAATGTAATCTTTTGTACAAATGTTTATATAAAATAGCATGATTTATATGTTCTATTATGCACTTTCATTCAATCAATCTATTGGTAGTTGGGACGTATCAAGTGTGACAAATATGGTTAGTATGTTTGAAGGAATTACATTATCTACAGTGATTTATGATAGTTTTTTAATTGGATGGGTGAGTTTACCTTCTTTACAATATGGAGTAACATTTCATGGTGGTAATTCTAGATACAGCATGGGACCTGCTACTTGGGCTAGAGGGAATCTTACTAGTATCTATGGTTAGATTGTTACTGATGGTGGACCTGCATAAATATTAAATTAAACTTCTTTTTTTTTTCTATCAACATTTTTATTCTATAAAATTAAAACTGATGACGAATTTCAACTATATTTTTTAAGTTTACATAACATCTACATTTAAAAAAAATATGAAAAAAAAAATTTGAATAACTTTTAAAAAGTTATTTATTCTCCCTTTATTCTTTAATTCTTATTCGATCTTCATCATATCCCATATCTATGAGAAATTTTTTCATTTTAAAGCGATGATCACCCATAAGTTCTATACTTTTCCCTCTTATCGTACCGCCAGCACCAATTTTTTTCTTAGCTTTAGTTAGAAGATCTTTTAAATTGGCGTCGGTATTTCCCGCAAATGAAATAAGAATTTAAACTTATAAGCATCTAATTATAATTTTACATTTCTCAAGTTACAATTACTCTTAGATTTAAATGGAAAATATAATAGTATCTAATCTGATATTAACAATAAAAGTAATAATATAAATAAAATTGATATGATATGATTTATCCTTGAGGTACAAATTGTTCGGGATGTACATAAAATTTGTCATAGCAGTCAGGGCAGTACCATTCTCCCGTTTCTGGGTAATAAATTCTATCACTTTCTAATTCATGGCAAATATTACATCTAATTATTGACCTTCTACGAGGGGATTCTATTGCCCAATATTGACTATTTAATTGACCAATTAATTTTCTATCTTCTTCTGTAGGTCTATATTTACCATCTGAATCTTTTCCTATTGCCCATTTTTTATTATCAATTTCAACTTCTCTTTTTTTACATTCCAGATTAATTAATTTCCGAAATTCATTTCGAATTTTTCGCAATCTTGAGTCTTTTATTTTAATTTCTCTATACTTTTTCATACTCATCATACTCATAATATATTTTTCCTCATATATATTTTATCTAACTGCTTATATTTTCTAATTTGAAGGTCTTTCTGATAAACTCCATATCTTTCTGAGTAAATAGATATGAGAAGTCAAAATCATCATGAAGCATTAAAAATCCACTCATCGTCTCCTTCATAGCATTCCAAAATCTTTCTAAAACGGGATTGCTTTCATCTTCTAATTCGAAATTCTTGTCAATGAATTCAAATATATTACCTTGTTTAATTAACTCTCTGTTTTGATTAAATCGTGCTATATTTTTTACATAATCATCATCTTTTATCCACCAATCTGAAACTCTTTTACCAAAGATTTCAAGGTCTCCAAACGCTTGTCGTATATCATTCTCATCAATGAATTTCTTATCAGATTCCATTAAAGAAAGAATTGCATCCCTCAATTGTAGCTGCAATTGAACACCCATGCTTGTCTGCGCAAGAGTGTTAAAACGTCCATGCCATTGACTATTAAGAATAAATATTCTTCCTACAAGAAGAAGATGCTTTTCCCTGACACTAAAATGATGCGGTTGAAAAACTCCGCCTTCTGTATTATGATCGCTATCAAATAACGTCGCTTCAATCGGCTCACATGTCAGAGGATTAATACCTCCTAATCTCGCCAATCCAAGAATAATCAGAGTGGATTTATACCAATTTTGATACCAAAGATGATTATAATCTCCCCTTATATCTTTAGTCTCTTGATAGAATTCATAACCTAAATGACGGTCAGCAGCATAATGCTTAATCGTATCAATAGCTTCTTGATATAGCTCTCTCTTTTGGATATCATTCTCAGAACTCAAAAATCCTTGGATCTTATTTAAATATTTTAGCAATATCCCCGTACCAATATTATAATTTGCACCTTCCCCCCTTAATCTCCGTGTTAAACCATAACCGATATCTACCTCTTTTTGAATTTTTTTAAAAGAAATCTTAGGATCTTCGTAGGAAATAGCAAAAACTCTCCAAATATTATAAATCATCCTATATTCCTTTTTTAGAAAATCTTTATTATGAAATACCCCAAATCGCAAGACAGAATCGCTGACATAATCATATTCCGGATTGTTAAATATAAAATCATCAATTATATTATTGATATAGAGTTTTAAATCAATTAAAAGATTCTTTGTAATATCAATCTTTAATTCTTTAAATGTCTTAAGAGACCATTGTTCAACCATTATTTTTATTTGGAACAATTTTTTCAATTCTACCCTTTTTTTCTCGTGGGTAAATTTACCAATTTGATCGTATTCTCCTCCAAATAGCAATTTTGAAAGTATCTTTCTATCCTGAATTCCTTCTAGAATATTATTGTATGGATAATGAATAATATCTTGTAGTAATCTTTTTCTTGGACCGTCAGGAAGATTCTTCAGAAGATCTTCTCCTTTTAAATAATTTTGTATAATATTTATATATTGTTGAGTTATTGATTGAATTTCATTCATAATAGCTTCTATTTCTTGAGGTGAGAATTCAGTCTTAGTATTTAAAGCAGTCTCAATATCTGATTCTAATCTAATTACTGCTTTTATATCTGGTATAGCAAAAGGATTTCGGACTAATGATCTATATATTTGATGAGTATCACGACCGATAAAATCCTCTAAATTTTGAAGTCTATTATCCTTAAATTCAGGTAAATCTGCTAATCTTAAAATTTCTCCCCAACTTATCAACATTATTCTAGCATCTCTATAGAATCTGTTTTCTTTAGTAAATCCAAATAATGAATAAAAAGAATTGAAGAAATCATGAACAGCAAATAATTTGTTTTCTTTTTCTATTTGAAGTCCAATATTATATTCCGCTTCTAACATATTAAACTGAGTCTCATAATATGTATTTATGATATTCTCAATTCGTACAAACCATTTATCTAATGTCTCTTCTCCAACTTTAAATTTACTAATATCACTTGTACTTTTTAATCCGTCTATAACATAAGATAATCTTCTATTTCCATAAATTTTAAGATCTTCGATTGCTGTATATGTTTTCTTATCAATGATTTCTAATTCAAATAAGAGAATAACCATTTCATCAATTAAAAACTTCAAATGAGGAACATAAGGACTTGGCTCATTTGGATTCCATTCATTTTGTTGGAATAATCCAGAAGATAATCCTTTATAATAATTTAAAAGATATTCTCTTTCCTCTTCAGTTAAAAATATGAAGCATTTCTTTGATGATCCAGAATCTAAAACTCTATTTATTTTATCAATTATCTCATTTACCCTTGGATCGTTTATATTTACATTGTTATGAGCATTCCCTCCAATGTGAGGCATAATAGCAACATCATCATTTGGAGATATGATGTAATCAAGACTTACTTTTTTACCGTTGACCAAGACTCCAAGGTTAATATTTGTGCCAAATAAATGCTTAGCCTTTAAGAATTCTTTAACAGTCATAATCTTTTCTGCAGTAAAAGATTCATAATCTCCTGTATCTACAATCTCAGAATATTTCCCTACTCGCTTTATAGTATCTATATTATTATGTGTAGTAATCAGTTTCTGTTTTGAATATGGATCTACTATATTTTCTGTCTTAAGCTTTATTTTATCATTTACTGCTCTAATCTCGTTGAAATTATCCACCAATTCATTCTTTTGAATCTCTTTAGGATTTGGATTTATTTCTGGAAATATAATACAAATTGGCATATTATCAACCTCGATTTCTTGCTGCCCTCTAAAGAGGGCATTAAGCTGAACGTCATCAAGTTCGGAAGGCTTTTTCATCTGCTCTTCCATATTTCGAAGGAACAGATTTTCTACAGATAATTGTTGCTCAAGTCCGATTGAAATTGAACTATGAGATGAGATTCGGTTTTTCCTAAATGCTTGTATTTTTGACTCTATTTTTCCATAGATATTTGAAGCGGATTTAGACACCCACTTTCCCATGGTATCAAACATTTTATTTATCGTACCTAATCCAAGTGGAGCGTAGAAAAGGGTTGGAATGGCAAGAATTGCACACTTAAAGAATTTAGAACTGAGAATTTTCTTCCAAGTGTATTTCATTTCCTCCTGATCTGACTCTAAGGCTAATTGGTCTTCACGTTCCTTCTCAAGTCTCTCCTCTATTTCAAGGATCGTGTCAATATCGCCCTGTTCTATTGCCTGTACGAGTGCAATTTGCGTCTGGAGATTTGTATCACCTCCTAAAACCAGTTGCCCAATTGGACCTTTGACCTCTCTAAATGAAGTTCCCAGTGAGGATAACCAATATGCCATATCCTCTGTACCTCCCATGAAATCAACAAAACTTTCTGCTAATGTCTCAATAAGTCCATCCTTTATAATCTCTTCAAACACTTCTTTTATAGGGGCGGCAACAAACATGGTAAATAAGGTCTTAATCAAATTCCTCTTAAAAGAAATAACCAAAGCTTCCAATGCAGATTTTGCTAGCATACTTCCTGCCGAAGCAAGTCCAGATAACATTGCTGCTGAAGCTACTGTGGAGGCAAAATATGCCGCAGGAGCGCTTATATATGTAGACCAGAAGGTTAAGGTCTCAGTATAAGCAATTTCAGCAATCATATTTGCTGACACTTCAGCATAGGTATACTGATTGAAATAATCCATGATTGCATAGGTTGTTCCCTGTGCTAAGGCTAATTGATGAGTTTCCTCTGAGGTGTCGGCAACAATTAAATCAAAAATAATATGAATTTTATAGTAAATTTGAGAATATTCAGAGGAAGTAAGATCCTCAATTTCACCGTATTGCTCAGAGACAATTTCTTCAAGTGATTTGGTAAGATAAAGGTTTCCATCATCTACTACAAAATAACTTGTATTAACCATAAGGTATCTACACAGATAAGAATCTCCAAATCCCGCAAAATTTTCAACAACATCAATGTAGATATTTGTAATGGGATAATCAAATCCATTTTCGTTAATTGGAATTTTTGCTCTGTAGAATTGAGATTCAATTAAATTTAAATCATAGGCATATATGCCTAATGAATTGTTATAATCAATCCCTTGAGCGTTTATTGTAAGGTGTCCCGATCTTGCGATAATTTGGCTATATCTTTCCTCACTTACAACAATAGGTCGATAAAGTGATGTTAAAGGCAAGATTCCCTGATATTGTTGAGAATCTTTATTAATAAACTCATATTCGGGGACTCCATTCACGCAAGTAGGGCGTATTGCGTTTAATTCTCCATTTGAAGCGGTTCTAACCATATCTTGAAGGGCTCCCAATGTATTCTCGCGATAATCATTGTAATCAGAGCAGGTAAAGTTAGATATTCTAAAGGTATAATGGGATCTTCCATTATAGGCATATAATTCATTTGAAAGCAGGAAATAATCAATATTAAAGTCATCAAAATCAAGGGCAGTAAAGGTATCTGGATCAGATTCTCCCATGCTAAATAGATTTTCTGCCAAGAACTCAAAAAATCCTCCAAGGGATCTCTCTATACGATCTCCATTATCAGGAGAAACAAGTAATTGAGCCGTATATCGTTCTTCGGGAGGACCTCCGCTCACAGTTCGATAATATCCTCCAGGATGACCTATCATTGCGGCGATTGTTGAATCCTTAAGAATACGATCCCAATAACTCCTCTCATTTAGAGACGTTGTCCCTTTTCTTTCTCTGTCCACTGGATAGAATTTGAATGCTCTAGTACGCGAATCAGATTCGTGAATCTCCCCATCGATAAAAAATTTGGTAAGGAGGGTATAAATCGCAAAATACGTCGCTGTTGCTGTTATGTGGGCATATGGTGCTAAGATTACAGATACTAGCATAACAGACTCAACACAAGCAGATATTGTAGCTGTAAGAGTAACAGTAAATACTTGTTCGGCAATATCATTCGCTAATTGGTTGAAGTAGCTGTTCCAAGCCATAGAGTATGTTTTATGTCGAACTTCGTAAAAAAGAGCTGAGAATTTTGGATTTTTTGAAATATCAATCAGTTTATAGATTTCAAAAATATGATCTTTAGGTCTGTAATTCTCCCATATCTCATCATTATTTGGAAATAGTAATTTTACATTTTTAAGCTTTCCAAAGTTATAAAGCCAATCTGAGCCAAAACTTACCCTTTCCTGACTTAAACCATATATATCGGTTCGAGAATAGCTGTTTTCCTTTATTTTCTCGTATGGGACAAAATCATGAATTCCATCGTAATTAAAACCAATACTAATTACATCATAGCAAGGAGTTCCATCCTCTGCTGTTGAATTAAGCGCACTAAGTATATAAATAGACTCAAAAAATCCATCCTCATTAGTATCAACAAAGAAATAATGCCCTTCTGTCTTGGCACTTCCATCAATAAACGCTTCTATATCTCCCGTATAGTAGACCTCTCCATCTTGAGGTGTAATTAATATTCCCTTAGTTAGAAATTGAGCATATCCACTGTCATAAGTATCATCTCTGGATTGAATACCGTAATCATTATAGAGGCTATATCGATTGGGAATTCTAATATATAGTTGCTTTTCAAAATAATTTGTTGTATAGGAACCGTTTAACCTGAAGACATGAAGTGAATCTAATTTTATAGGCACATCATCACTTCCCCATGTCTCTCCTGTCCATGTAATATTTAAGGGATTTGTATAGGGAAGAATTGGATCAAATTCAATATTCAGGGCTTCTCCTGTATCTACATTGGTAATTTGGTGTTGTAAAACAGCAATCTTAAAATATTGATCAAGTTCATCAACCTCATTACTCTTGAAATCATCAATATAAACACGTTGTTCTTCAATTTCTTCTTCATTATAATCGGTAATTGTTAGCTTTTCTTGAGAATATGATTCTGTGTATATTGTACTAATATTTTCTGTAAATTTCCTGTATGTTGCCTCAAGATATTGTTCATTATATCTTACATGCCAATTGCACTCACTAAAATCACCAGAATCAAGAATATCCTCTGTAAGTCCATCGTTAAAGACAAGTGATTCTCGAGAATCTGTTATAAAACTTTTAACACTCCTTTCAATGTATGCTGTGATGAAATTATAAAGATTTTGATTTTTAGCGGCAAGGATTGTCTTTTTAAATGTCTTAACTTCATAATCAATTGAAACATCATTTCTTTCATAGCTCATTTGTTGATCACTATATCCATCACAATCGTTATCAACTGTAATACTATAAAAATTATATTGTATAAATTCCTCTCTTGTAACCTCTCTCTGTTCAGATTTCTGAGCCCAATAATCAACATCAGGAAGAATCATTTTTGCAACTCCCTCAATTAAGGCAGTAGGAAGTAAAAGCATTGGAATTAGCTTTGCTAAATTAAACTCATAGGTTGCAAATATTCTATCGTCAATATCAAACCATTTTGTTATCTCTCTTGGTTCGGATTCTCTGGTAAGTTTTGATTCATATCCTTTTGACTTCTGAATTATGGTATGCCAAATTATCTGTCCTTCATTCTCAGGATCGGGTATTCCATATTTAATTACATCCACAATATAGTCTTGATCAAGATCAATTTCGTGTTTATATTCAGGTTCTCCATCAAGATTCAAATCAGCTTCATAAATAACGGAGCTATCATCTAAATAGAGTTCAAATTTATCATATATATCCAATTGATATTTCATTAATTCATAATTATTGCTAATATCTGGATTTGGACAGTAGGAAATTGGAATAAAACTGGTAATTTCACTTGTAATAATATCAGAATTTTCAGCAAATAAAACCTGTCCTGCTGGATTTATATAGTTAAAATCAATATCGACATGACCATAGAAACTTTGCATAGGATCTTGTAAATAGGTCTCATTGAAATAACCATTAAGTTCTATCTCACTATAACTTGAAATTGGACCATGACTATAATTTAGAACTACTGTTATAAGATCAAATTTATTTAGACCAGTATTTTCGATATTTTCAACAGTCAAAGAATTATTATTTTTATTAAAATGAATATTATAATTTTCATTATTTGTTAGAATTTCTGTCTCAAACGTAGGAGTTAATCCCACGATTTTATATAATCCTAAATTGATAAAATCCTCTTGTAAGTTTAGATCTCCTATATCAAACGTATGAGTATATATAGATGCGTTTCTATATACGGTAAATGATTCATGATAATATTGGGTAACACTATAATCAACCTCATCTCTAAATGAATAGGCAATATTTTCATAGGAATGGGATGGTTTGAAATAATTATGATACCAGTCATAATGCTCAGGTCTCAAAAGATTGTTATACTGATATACAACTCGAATTGACTCAAGATCGATGTTTTCCTTATCAATTCGGATAGGCTCTGTCCATGAGCTGGGAGTACAATATTGGAAGTATAATGATTTATTGGGGGCAATCATAAGAGGTTCCTCCCATTCCATCCCAAAATAGGATGGAAATTGGTTGAACTCTGGATTCCATGTAAATGATTGGTTATCTTGGTTGTAAAGAAGCTGATATTGATCTCCTGTAATACCCGCACTATAATAATTACCATCTTCGTCAAATATGTTCAAATATTCAATCCATTCAGTATTGGGATAGAATAAGGGTTCAGTTTCTAAAGAAAGCTGATAACAATCTTGGGTAGGATTATTACTTGCTTGAAACATCTCAATTTCGCTATATTGCCATACTCTACTTTCATCTGATCCATACTCAGGAGTAGGTTCATAAGCGTCTTTAATGATAACGATCTCGTTAATCGTTAATTCATAACAAGGATTAGGTACCGAAAATACAAGATTGCTGAAATCTACAGTATCCTCCCCTATTAATTCATAAAGCGACGTGAAATTAAGATCAATCCTAACTGCTTTAAATCGTCCCGAAGTCTCAGTATCATATGGAGTTAGCCGTAGTGGCACACTATAATAATAATCTTCTGTAAATTGTGAATATGATTGGGATGTATCAGCATTGATAAACATAAGTTGTGCTTTCTTAATATCTGGATGATAATTATTCTCAAAATACATTTTCCCTATTGCCATAGAAATTCCTTTTTTTACTGGGGAATTATAACGGATTGCAAAAATTTCACCAGTTTTAAAAGATGTTGTCTCATTTGTAATAGATTTTATATATTGCTTTGGTATCCTCAATATATAGGATAAAATATCACCATTATCATCATTAAGAGTATCATATACAATTGGGGTGCTTTCTGGAAATATCAGGTGCTCTAACCTTTCATTGAAAACATAAGCGAGTTCATATCCAGAATTTGTATTATTGATAATTAAATCATACTCTAACTCAATATCAATATATTCAATATCGTTTCCAGAGTATGAAAGTAAATCACCATTAACCTCAATTGTTTGAATTCTTGTAATACCGATATCATTATCATTTGAATATTCTTGATCACTTCTAAAAATAGGTATAAACACTATTTTTTGCAGTGTATTTATCTCATCAGGTAAATTGATTTTTATAGTATTGTCATACATTTCAAGCTCTTCTTTTGAAATATATTGAGTATATGTGAGCATGTTTCCCGAGACATCGTGCAGTTCAATCTTTAGATACTCCAAACTCTCCAAATTCTTGATATTTGTATCTATATGGAGTGCCGCATAATTACCTGCGTGAATTTTATCAAGCAGTTGAGAATCATATTCTCCTAATTCTCCTGCTATATCAAATTCCAACTCCTTTCCATCATTAAGATATACGGCAATCTGAGAAGCATGACAAACAACGTTAGTTAAGGTTGATTCTTCCTCATTAAGATAGTAATAGGCATCAAGATTTGGAAAAACATCAACTCCATCAACACCTTTTATATTCCAATAGGTTAAATCAATTGTCTCAGCGATATTATCTGTTGGATCATAGGTAAATTTATAACTAATAAGCTCCTCATCTACTTTATTTGAGAGAAATGAGATATAGAATTCCCCATTGTTAAGCTCGCCAGATACTAATTCATTTCCATCATTTTTAATGAAAGATTTTGCAAAGATTTTTCAAGAACAGCACCTCAGATGTTCCGAAATATGATAATAAAGAAAAGTAGATCAGGAGAAAATTATCCTATTGAAACTATAAAGGATCTAAGAGAGAAGATTCAAGAATTTAATACCATTCAAGAAATTGAAAATATTTCTTTAGAACTAATTATACAAACTACTGTAAAGGATTATGTAAGAAAAAAATTAAGACCATCTCATTTTAGGATTTTCATTCGATTCTTTGAAAGAGCATATGCAAGAGATCCAAGATTTTTGGAGGACTTTTATAAAATATTATGTACTAGTTTCTTTAATAATCATGATGAAAAAAATGCCGAAAAATATTTTGAAAAAAATCTAAGTCTAACTTTCTAAGCTAAGTACTATTTACATTTAATAAATAATTAATTTAAAATAATAAAACGAGATGTAAAGTATTGAAAGATTTAATAATAAATAGAAATTTGATAGAAAGGAGCTACTTAACACAGTTAGACTCAAATTCAATTCATTTAATTCCAATTTCTCTATTTTTTTCCTTTATATATAATTATTATTTAAATATTAGTGTAAATTAACTATTAAGAAAAAAAATATCTTGACCAAAAATAATGATAAAAGCAAAAATCCGTCATGTGAATCCACATAAGTTTGAAATATGGAGTAAAGACTTAACCAAAGTATATGGTCTTAGAGACAATAAAATTACTGCCGTCGATGAAATTAATTTAGCTGTAAGAAAGGGAGTTCATGGATATCTAGGTCCAAATGGGGCAGGAAAGACCTCGACCATTAATATGCTAATTGGAGCAATTTCAATTACCAAAGGAGAAGCTAAAATTAGAGGGCTTAAAGCGGGTTCAATGGAAGCAAAAAAGTTAATTGGATTCTCACCACAAGATCCCGCGTTTTACGGAAAGATGACGGGTAAAGAATATTTGGAATATTTCGGAAGAGTAAGCGGTTTTGGATGGATAAAAGCTCAAGAAAAGGCAAAAGAACTATTGAGAAGATATGATCTGGAAGGGGCAAAAGGCAGAAAGATAAGAACCTATTCAAGAGGAATGAAACAAAAGATTGGTTTAGCTTCTGCCTTGATTAGAGAGCCAGAAATACTGATTTTAGACGAGCCAACGTCCAATTTAGATCCTCTCGGCAGAAAAGAGATAATCAGCGAGATAAGAACATTAGGAAAAGAA
>CAZGJX010000090.1:0-17052 GCA_964525635.1 uncultured archaeon | reverse complement strand
AATGGTTTAATAACCGTAAAGGTTATGGATTTATTGCAACTGAAGAAGAAGGAGAAATATTCGTTCATCACTCTGCTATTGTTAAGGAGAATGATGAATTTGCTACATTAAACGAAAACGATAAAGTAGAATTTGAAATCACTCAAAGTGATAAGGGTCCTGCTGCGAGTAAGGTAGTAGTAACTGAAGCCGCTCCTGCGCAAAATCGAGATTATCGATATTAGAATTCTTTTTGTTATAAATCAATAAAATATAATAATATTTAATGAGTAGTAGGTAGTAATTAATAAGACTTTGTTCTGCAATTGTTATCGAATCTTATCTTTTTTTATTTCTTAAAAAAAAATGTTTTGAAGAGAAGAATGTTATTACTATCTAAAGAATGAGGAATTCTTCTATTTCGATCAAAATATGAACCTTCATGCCTAAATATCTCCAAGATATTTCAAGACCATTATTATATGGTAAAATTCAGATTAGCAGAAAAAGATGAGTTTGAAGAAATATTTAAGTTATATAATAAATGCAAAAGGGATTTAATAAAAAAAAATATCCTACAATGGGGAGAATGGGATCATAATTTTGATGGAATATTTTCAAACTCCTCTTAATGTTTGATACTATTTCTTGTTTTATCCCAGGAGCTAGTAAATTATCTCAAGTAACCTCGAACGTTCTGACTTCAGATTTACCTGCCTGTTCTAATAATCAGATGGAACAAATTAAAGAAGTTTATGAAGAAATATATTAAAGAAAATGTTCATCAACGATAGTAAATTATTTATTTATTTACTGATACAAATCCTTCTTTTATTCCAATGGAATTATCGAAATATTTATATATAAATCTCAATATTATTATATATATAATCATATATATAATAAGAGATCCAAAAAAAATGTCAGAAAAAATTAATTTAGTTCCAACTTTAACTGGAATTTTATTGATAATTGGGCTTTTAACACCCGCAATAGGTTTCGACCTTATGGGTGTAGGAATGTATGTCTGGATATGGGGTTTAGTCTATTATTATGACCCAAGTCAATCTATTGTTGATTTTACAGACAATCCCGATTTAATAGGATTGTCTGCTGTTGTTACTATTATGATCTTAATATCTATAATAATCTATTTCTATAGCGCTTATAAAATGAAATACAAAGAGGCTGGTGTTGTAAGATTAACAATAATAAGTAGTATCCTACTCTTCTTAGCATTAATAATATATCTAGGCGGAGTAACAGAAATTATTGATCCCGGGGGAGGTTATAGTGTTTGGGATGTTATGGATCCAGGTGCAGCAGTTATTTTATCATTTATTGCATTGATTATTGGAATTATAGGTGGGTATCTTTATGTTAGGAATTATAAATATTCAAAATCATACTCATCCCCTGAAAAACGAAGTTCTGATGGAGATTTATGGAAAGATCAAACGTCTTTACCATCAACAACAAATACAAAAGAAATAAATTCTTGTTCTCAATGTAATACAAAGATTGAAGGTAACATGGAATATTGTCCTCAATGTGGGATGAAGATAGAAAAAAATTAATTTTTTTTTTTTTACTATATTAATTATTAATCCTTAACACTCAATTTAATTAGTAAGAACTTTGTTCTGTGATTGTTATCGAATCTTATATTTTTTTAATAATGTAGTATTACTTGGCCATAACCTTTGCTTTATTTCTTTTGCTAAATCTATTCCAAATTTGTTAATAAGGTATTTATCTATTAATTGAATAAGCCTCTCTTTCCCTATTCGAAGCTCCTCCCTTAATTTGGTTAATGATTTTATATCTTCTATTCTAATTTCCGGATAATTTTCAAGAATTTCATCTAAATATATATATAATAACTCCTCAGCACTAAACATCTATAAAATCAAAATATTTTAAATAGATCTATTAATTCTTTAAAATCCAAATATTTAAACTAATAAATTTGAAAACATGATAATAAATTGAATATTTAGATAGTAAAACATTTAATATATCTATTATTTTATATAATTAATTAGTATATCTTATATCTGTTAAACTAAAAACTAAAATAGGAAGCAAAAAATGCGGAGATCGCCAAGTCTGGTCTAAATATGTATCATTATATTGAATACATCATTATATTGATTCAGATGACTAAAGGCGTTGCGTTGAGGTCGCAATGGTACAGACAGGAAGAAGAAAAAACGAATTTCACTGTCGCCAACAGTCCTTCGTGGGTTCGAATCCCACTCTCCGCATATTTTTCCTTAAAGAAATAACAGCTTTCTATAGAATCCTTGAAGGGATATATCCAAAGTGTTTTTCTAATAAAACATTTGCATCCTTAAAAACACCAAGATCTCCATTCCAATTATTGAGTATATGTTGATATTTATTTTGAAATTCTATTGAGAACTCGTGAAGGCATTTATTTAGAAATTTTGAAGTTTTATTTACAATCAATCCAAATATAAGATTTTCTGTTCTCTTTATTAATACGACACCATTTTCATAAGCAATATATTTTAATTCTCCTTGATTTATCACTTCTAATCCTACTTTATTAATTGCACTCATAAATCCAGCGAGAAGATCATCAATCATATTTGAAGGTCCCCATCGATGAGAAAAAATTTCCACATCTGATTCTTTATAAATTACAATTAATCTATCAGTTTTAAATGGTAAGATATAAAGGATTTTTGGTTCATTCATAATAGCAACAATCATAATTATCATTCCAGCAATTGTGAAAAATCCTGATATTGGAACACAAATCATTTGTTGAATAAGAAAGAAGAAGGATGCAATTATATAAATAAGAGCTGAATATAATAATTTTTCAGATTTTTTTTTTAATTGTTTTGGGGTATTTATCAGGGTTTTAATTACCCAATACAGAATTGAAACAACAAAAATAAAAGTCAATAAAAATACGAATATAGAAAAATAACCTGCACTCTTTAAAGAAGGATATCCATAACCATAAAATTCTTTAATTGCATTTTCTTGAAGAATTGATATAATTAATAATGATAAAATTGCACTAATTGCTGATAGTTTTATAACTGTAATTGTTTCATGTAAAGTATAATCTATGAAAAAAATCAGAAATAGAACACTAGCACATAGCATATATCCTCCTAAAATATATATAGGTTTATCCATAAACAAGAAAGCAAGGCTACTTGCATTATAATATAAAGAATAGCATAATATTGAAAAGGAGAGATATAATAATACCGCTTTCCTCTTCTTAAATACCATCTAGGAAAAGATTATAGACGTTATCAATCCAATAGCGGAACATATTAGATATATATAAAACACCATACTGAAATTTAAAGTCATGGATTATTGCTCTTGGTATATATTTATTATTGATAAGAAAGATTCATCTCTCTTATTTAAATCTACATTTGAATTCAATTTCATCTTATTTCATATGTTATTAGTTACAAATCCCATTTTCTATTTATTTCAATTTAAAATAAAAAAAAAATTATGATTTGTATGTTTCTTTTTATTACAAGGAAGGTTTTTAAGTGACTAAATTTTATATTAATAAACTAAACTGAAACAATGTTAATATATGATTAAGTTGACGAAAAAGAAAATTTATACAGTTACATTTATAGCAATTTTTCTAATAACGACAATTCCTATAAATGAATTAAATAAAATTATTTTTGAAGAAACAAATTCAAATCTGCAATTCTTAAATGAGGGACCAAGAACTTCCGCTATTGATGATGAAGGATCATTTTTATATGTTATTATTACGAGTAGAATGTTAGAAAGTTATAATGAGGGATATAGTTTTCATTATCTTCTTAACTATAAAAGTTATCAAGATATAACCGGAACAATAGTGACCGTTGAAGATATAGATGATAATTATGGAGGATATGAACTGCAGGATAAAATACGTAATTTTATCATAGATGTATACAATAAATGGGGTACTAGATATATCCTTTTAGGAGGAGATTCTAATATTATACCTCCAAAGTATTTTTGTACTGGAGGTGCGCCTATGCCTGGAGATGAATGGGAGCCAGAGGATTATGATCATTATACTGATCAATATTATTCAACGATACATATCACTTGGGATGATGATAATGATAGAGTATATGGTGAGGAGGAAGATTGGAATTTATTAATTAACAGTGGTAAAATGGGAGATATATATCTTGGGAGAGCACCTGTTGGTTCAACAGAAGAGGTTTACAATTTCGTGAGAAAAACAATCCTCCATGAATCTCAAGTGAGATATGGCAGTAATCTTGAATATTTATACAGTGGTTTAATGGCAGGTGAATTTGTGGGAATGGATATGGATTTTGATCCTCCTTTCCTTTTATTTGGTGCTGATTGTTTGGATCAGCTCTATATGTATGATAGTAATTCATATTGTAATGCTCATGGTTATCAAACAAGGAAGATTTCTAATGATTATAACTTTGAAACACTTTATGAACGAGATGGAACTTATTACGATTCCCCCTATGTTCATATTAATTCATGGACGAAGTCTGCTTTAGTAGATATTATTGAGGGTGGACAGGGAGTACATATTTTAAATTATCATGGGCGGCCACTTTCGGCTGTAGCTCCGGGTGGAGAAGTAGGAGGATGGATTGATTATGATGAACTTTTAGGGATTTTACATGATAATCTAATGCAATTTAATATTGATACTATTGCATCTATTGCCAATGATAATCCTTTTTTTCTCCTTTCTTATCAGAGTTCTGCTTTTAATTTTGCAGATGAAATAGATCAGAATTATGATAGTCATCATAATTATGTTCATTTTTCACATGATTCTATTGGAGAACGCTTTATAACTTCACCTAATGGTGCATTTGCCGCCATTGGAGATATATCCATTTCCCCTACTAGTTATTTATCTTCAGATCTCACAGATGATTTTTCCCAGATGCTTATTCGTGAATTTTATGACGCAATTTTTAGGGATGGCATAGATGAAATTGGCAGAGCATTACAAGTGGCAAAAGAAGAGGTTTTTAAGCGATACTATGCAGATTGGGGTTTAAATTGGCAGAAAACCATACTTAATTACTTTGAAGTTTTTGGAGATCCTATGGCAATACTTAGGCCGAAGCAGGAGAGTATATTTGATATAGATGAAGGACCACACGATTATGTTATTATCACTAATGAAGCGTTAAAAAATTCTAATGGAGAGTATAATTTTCAAGATCTTACTAATTTAAAATCAACCCAAGGATATAGTCCTAAAATAATAACAATCGAAGAAATTAATGCTGAATATGGGCATTGGATGGATGGTCCAGAAAAGATAAGAGAATTTATAAAAGATGCATATGGGTTATGGGATACTAGATATATTCTTCTCGGAGGGGATGATCATATTGTACCAATTAGGTATTTTGAAAGCCCGCTTTTAGGACATATAAAACCAGAAGCTAATGAACCAATTCCCTCAGATCAATATTATGCTTCTTTAGATGGTTCTTGGGATCATGATGGAGATAGGACATATGGAGAAGAGGCGGATTGGGAAGCCTTTTTCAGAATTTCTAATAAAATTCAGGTTGCAGTTGGAAGAACTCCTGTTAGCTCGGAAGAAGATCTTTCAAATTTCATGAGAAAAACACTTCTCCATGAGCAAGAAATGAGAGATAGAAGAGATGATTTTTATCTTTACAGTGTTTTAAACCTAGCCGAACATATGGGAGTAATAGATGGTATTGATATATATGGTGGGGATTGTCTAGATGAATTAAATTATAATCCTAAAACCAATGGTCTTTGTACTAATTATGGTTATATCACACGACAATTTGAGCAATATTATAACAATGAATCCCTTTATGAAAGAGATTTTTTTTGGACAAAAGATGACCTCATTTCATTCATTGAACGTGATCATGGAGTGCATATAATAAATCAAGTTGGACATGGTATAGAACATTGGCGTTTTATGAAATTAGATGCTACAGACGTTAATTCTCTTAATAATACAAAATATCCTTTTATCTTTGCTGGTGCATGTAACGTATTAGCTCTTGATAAAGGAGATTCTATTGGAGAACATTGGTTAACTTTTAGGAATGGTTCATTTGCTATCATTGGAAATACTAGATTAGGGGCGTCAGCAACTCTTATTACAGATTGCCCTGACCAGAATAATTTGCGTGAATTCTATAACCTTCAATTCGGTGGTATAGATGAGATCGGTAGAGCATTACAAGGAGCAAAACAAAAAGCTTTACTTCGAGGAGAGACTAGACATTACTTTAAATATTCAAGATATAAATTTCTTTCCCTAAATCTTTTTGGAGATCCTACCGCTGTAATTATACAGGAATCAGAACCTGCTGATTTAGTTTCATATGATAATATTAAGATAGTAATAAATGAAGAGGATATTATCTATGAAGATAATAATGTTACCTTTTCTTATGAGATATCATCTGGGATTAGGAATATGGGAGGTAAAAATGCAGGAAGATTTTCTAATCGTTTTATTGCATGGGGAGATGATGTTCATACTTTAGGAGAGTATGATGTGAATGAACTATCTCCTAATAATAATATACCTTCAAGTCGTGTAGGTAGAATTACATTACCATATGGGGAGTATAGATTATTGCATGATATTGATTGTAATAATGATGTGTATGAGTTAGAGGAGGGGAACAACTTTATGTTCGAATCAGATCCTTTAATACTTGCGCCAGGTAGTTTATTGCCGGATATTACTTCAAATGATATTGATATTATAAAAAGTAATGTTGTTATAGGAGACGATGAAATAACATTTTCTTATATAATAACTTCTGATATATCTAATGAAGGTTATGTAGGGGCTACACAAGGTTTTAATATTCAATATACTGCCAAAAATGGTGAAAATGTGTATGTACTAGGAGAATATTATATAGATGGGCTTAGTTCTAATGAAATAAAATCTGCAGTTTGCGAGGATACTATTACCTTACCATTTGGTGAGTATGAAATCACTTGCAATGTAGATTATGATGGTACTATAATAGAGACAGATGATGACAATAATGTTTATAATGATTCTTATCCATTGATAATCTCTCAAGATATCTTAATGCCGGACTTTGTTCCTTACAATGATATTGAAATTATCTTAAGTGATATTTCTCTTGAAGAAGATGAAATAAATTTCTATTATGGAGTATCCGCCTATGTTAAAAATTGCGAATGGGAAACAACAGAAGAATTTTGGATTTATTACGCCTTAAGAAATGGTGAAAAACTCCATGATTTAGGTTATATGTATGTGGATGGATTAGACCAGAATGAAATAGAAGAAAAACAGGGTTTGCACGGGTGGATGACCATCCCTTATGGGGATTATGAAATAATTAGCTGGGTAGATTATGATAATCAAGTAGTTGAATCGAATGAGGATAATAATATATTTATTAATAGGGAAAACTTAACTTTTTCGAGAGACGAATACGCACCGGATTTTAGTCCTATTGATGAAATTCAATATAAACTAAGTGATGTTACTATAGAAGATGAAGGTATGATAAGCTTCACATATGATCTATCAACTTATATTTCTAATTTTGGATATAAATATGAAGATCGAATCTATTTTTCTTTTGATTTAGTTAATGGTGACGAAATCTTTAATCTAGATTCTTCTTCGATTTATGGATTAGATACATATGAAATAAGATCTATAGACTGTAGGGGTAAAATCACTATACCATACGGGGAATATGAATTAGTGTGTACTATGGATCATTATAATCGAGTGGTTGAATTGAATGAGAACAATAATGTTCATATAAACTTTGAACCATTAGAACTTACACAAACCAATTATTTACCTGACTTTTATTGTGACGGTGAGATTTTCTTTGAATTTAATAACATTATCTCTGGAGCTGATGAAATAAGTTTCTCTTATGATTTATGGACTAATATCGGTAATTACGGATATGGAACAACACAAGGATTTTATATTCAATTAATTATAAAAGGTACTGAAGAAGATTATATTCTGGGAGAATACTATCTTGATGGATTAAACCATAATGAATTAGAATTTATAAGTTGTAATGGAACAATTACCTTACCATCCGGATACTATGAATTAATGTGTATTGTAGATTGTTATAATAACGTGCTTGAGATGGATGAGGAAAATAATATATATATAAATTCTGATCCAATCATGGGAACAGCTGGAAGTGTAAGGATAAGTTCTGTAAAACGTAAAATTGTAGGTGAAATCTTTAATACTCACATTTACGTTGATTCAGGAAATCAGAAAGTTGCTGCTTATAGTTTTAATATTACTTTCAATCGTTTAGTAGTTAATTTGCAAAATATAACTACGGGATCAGAGGGATTTATAAGTGCTATTGATATCCAAAATTCATTTGGATGGGCAACGGTTAGTGGTTTTAATTCAGCTGGTGTTGATCCGAGTTCAATTATAGATTTTTTAATAATAACATGGAAAGCAATTGAAGTAGGTGAATCTGAGTTATTAATTGACGTTCTTGCCTTACAAGATGAAACTGCAAATGTTATAGGTAGTCCCTATGATATAAATAGTTATGTGAAAGTAATTGGAAATGTAAGAATGAGTTCTGTGAGATTTAAGATAGTAGGAGATATATTTGATACTCAAGTTTATATTAATTCAGGAAGTCAGAAAGTATCGGGATATTTTTTTAATATTACTTTTAATCCTGATGTAGTTATAATGGAAAGTATAGCTGCGGGACTAGATGGATTTATAAATAGTGTTAATATACAAAATTCAAATGGATGGGCAACAGTGACGGGATATAATGAAGCAGGTATTGATCCAAGCATACATCTGAGATTCCTAAAAATAATATGGAAAGCAATTGGGGTAGGTGAAAGTGAGCTAGCAATTGATGTTCTTATCTTACAAGATGAGACTGCTGCTGTTATAGGTACTCCTTATGGTGTGGGTAGCCATGTAACAGTAATTCTTCTTCAAAATAGATATGTTACTATAAGTGATGTAGCAGATAAACGTGTAGGAGATATATTCGATACTCAAGTATATGTTGATTCAGGAATTCAGAAGGTTGCTGCATATAATTTTAATTTTACTTTTAATCCTACTGTAATTAATATAGAAGATATAGTTGCTGGACCAGATGGTTTTATTAGTTTTATAGATATCCAAAACATAGAGGGATGGGCAGTAGTGAGCGGATTTGATGCATCAGGAGTAGGTCCAAGCTCAAATCTAAGTTTTTTAACAATAACTTGGAAAGCGATTGCAACAGGTGAAAGTGTGCTAGCAATTGATGTTCTTATTCTAGTAGACGAGAGTACAGCAGATATAGGGATCCCTCAAGGTGTAAATAGTAATGTAAAAATCTATCAAAATCCTTCATCTTTATTTGAAGGTAAACGCTATTTTACAGATGGTATTTTACTCACTTGGATTCCAACAAGTGACTTCCCAGGTACTTATCAAATAACAAGAAATGGAGAATTAATACAGAGCGGGACATGGAATTCAGGAGAATCCATACATGTTGAGATTATTTATGATGAGACAACTATAGGTATTTATACATACGATGCTATATTTGAAGAGAGTGATGGTCATAGTATGACAAGCACTTTAGAAGTTGCTATTGGAGAGCAACCACTTTTTTTGGGTGATGTGAATAACGATGGATTCATCGATATTATTGATGCTTTAGAAACTGCTCAATATTATGTAGGTATGAATATTATAGGATTCCATCCTGAATTGGCAGATGTTAACGCAGATGGATCTATTGATATTGTAGATGCTTTACTTATTGCTCAATATTATGTAGGTTTAATTAATCAATTTCCTGCTGAATTATAAACAAAAATATTTTTTTTTTTTTAATCATAATTATAATTTAATAAAAATAGAATTATAACAAGAAGAATATTCAAGTAATAGTAATGTTCGTGAATTTAAAAAAAATTAGCTAGTTTTATTTCATATACCATTATAAATTACATCATCTATTGTTTATTATTTTAGATTTAAATGAAAATTATTTACATATTTCAAATTTTGGAGTGTTCATCAGAGTTGACAATTTTATTTTCAATTTTAAACCTATTATAAATCTTATTATTATGAAGATCCCATAATGGTTTTCAGATTTATTTTGGAGATCAGAGCGTATGTATTCTATTGGAATCGTAGCTGCTCTTTTAGGTGTATGTTGTAAGACTCTGAGAGGATGGGATAAAGAAAGACAGATTCTATGTTATAGAACTCTTGGTGGACACAGAAGGATTCCTCATATTGAGATTGAAAGAATCTTACATCATCATACTCAAAAGAAATTATCTCCTTCTATAAGAAAAGAGAATCAATATACAATTTATGGTAGAGTATCGAGCCATAAGTAGCGAAAGAGAGGGGATTTAGAAAGGCAAATTATTCTTTTAAAAGAGTATGCATATAATAACTTTTAAAGAGATATTTACTGAGGAATTCTTGAAGGGATATACCCAAAGTGTTTTTCTAATAAAGTATTTACATCCTTAAAAACACCAAGATCTCCATTCCAATTTTTAAGTACAGATTCATATTTATTTTGGAATTCTATTGAGAACTCGGAAAGGCATTTATTTAGGAATTTTGAAGTTTTATTTACAATTAATCCAAAAACAAGATGTTTAGTTCTCTTTATTAGAAAAATACCCTTTTCATAGGCAATATATTGTAATTCTCCTTGATTTATAACCTCTAATCCCATTTTATTAATTGCACTCATTAATCCCCCAAGTAGATCATCACTGATATCTGAAGATTCCCATTTATAAGAAAAAATTTCCACATCTGATTTTTTAAAAATCACAATTAATCTATATGTTTTGAAAGGAAGAATATAAAGAATTTTAGGCTCCTTTATTACTGCAATAATTATTATTATCATTCCTATGATATTAAAAATAATTGAGAATGGTACAATAATTATTTGTTGTAAAAAGAGAAAAATAATTCCAATTAGATACATTACAGCAGCATATAATAAATATCTCGAATTCTTTTTTAAATGATTTGGAGTATTCATAATTGTTTTAATTACCCAATACATTATTGAAATGACAAAAATAAGAAGCATTAATAAAAATAATATTGAAAAATACCCATTTCTCTTTAAAGAGGGAAAGCCATAATCATAAAATGCTGTCACAGCATCTACTTGAAATGAAGCAATAATTAATAATGTGCCAATTACACTAATTGAAGTTAATTTTTTAGCTGTGAAATGCTCTTGTAAAGTATAGTCGATAAAAAATAAAATAAAAAAAACGCTACCAAACAATGCGTATGCTCCTAAAATAAATAAAAATTTATCCATTAGTAATACAGCAGAACTATTAACAATAAAATTTAACATAAAGCAAAAAATTGAGAAGGATAATAAGAATAACACTTCCTTTTTATTCTTAAAAGCGGTATAGAGTAAAATTATAAAAATTATGAAACAAAGGGCAGAACATATTAGATATACATAAAATTCTAAACTAAAATTTAAATTCATTAATCAATGCTCTTGAAAGGTATTTATTATTTATATAATAGAAATATGATAAATATTTATATCTACATCTGATACTTTTTCATATAGATTAATATATTGTTGGAATCCAAATTTCATGTTATACCCCAATAGGTCTAAAATTTTAATTAAATACAAAAAAAAAAAAGATATTTGCCTTTAATTTCTAAATTATCTATAATCTCCTTGATAATTTACTACATCTTTAAATTTCTATTGGACCTAAAAACAATTATATTTTCTGTATTTCACTTTGTTACCAGATAACTATTTAAAATAAATTATATTTAGATGAATTAACTTAAAACAATGTAAATTTTAAATATGTTAAATAATAAAAAAATCTATACAATTTCATTTATAGCAATTTTTCTATTAACACTATTTCCTTTAAATGAATTTAATAAAACAGCTTATGAAGAATCTGAATTAAATCTTCCATCTTCAGATGAAACACCTATGATGGCATCTATTGATGATATAGAAGGATTATGTATGTACGTTATTATAACCAATGAACTATTAAAGAATTCTAACGAGGCTTATACCTTTCAAGATCTTGTTGAAAGTAAAATCGAAAATGGTGTTAGTGCAACAATAGTAACTGTGGAAGAGATAAGAACTAGGTTTGATGGACGAGATGATGCAGAGAGGATACGGAATTTCATTGTACATGCTTTCCGCTATTGGAGTACTACTTATGTACTTTTAGGTGGGGATTCAAATATAATACCTGTAAGATATTTTGTAGATTTGGGAACTGAAGCTCCTCCTATAGGTTGGGAATATGATGAGCAAGATTATAGTTGGTATACAGATCAATATTATGCTTCTGTATTTAATGATTGGGATCATAATAATAATGGCTTCTATGGAGAATATGCCGACTGGCAAACGCTTCTTTCCGCTAGTGATGTTGCCCAAGTTTATGTTGGAAGAGCACCTGTTGGTTCTGTAGTAGAAGTTTCAAATTTTGTAAAAAAGACACTCCGACATGAACACCATATAAATAGTATTTATCAATATCCTTATTTATCTAAATGTCTGATGACAGGTGAATTTATAGGAAATAATGAAGCTTCAAATTTACCTTATCCTTTAGCTGTATTTGGTGCGCAATATTTAGAACAATTATATATGTATAGTAGTAATGAATATTGTACTGATCATGGATATCAAACAAAGAAGATTGACGATTCTTTTAAGGTAGATACATTATATGAACGAGATCGATATAACCCTCCTTTTATAACTTTATTGGATCCTTCTGACGTAGAATTTTATACAGATTCTGGGATTCATATCTTAAATCATTATGGAAGGCCATATCAAACATTTTTAGATCCACCTATAGAAGAAGAAAATCTATTTATTGGTCATGATTTAATGATGAAAATGGATTATGATTATGTTTCAGAAATGGATAATTACTATCCATTCTTCCTTTATAGTGCACAAGGAGATGCCTTTTCTTTTGCTAATGAAGTTGATCAAGGTAAATATCCCGAATTCTCAACAGATTCCGTTGGAGAACGATTTATAACCGCTGAAAATGGTGCTTTTGCTGCCCTTGGAAAAACATATATTATGGGTCTTGATAAAACAACAACAGATACAGCAGAACAAGAGTTTGTTCGTGAATTCTATGACGCCATTTTTGGAGAGGGAATCGATGAGATTGGTAGAGCATTACAAGATGCAAAAAGCGATACTAGACGTGGAGATAATTGGGATAATTGGCAATATAGACAATTATTTCTTAGTCTTCAAATTTTTGGAGATCCTATGGCTGTAATTAAGCCACGGGATAATTTATTTAAGAGAGATAGAGGACCGTATGACTATGTAATTATTACGAACGAAAATTTGCAAAATTCCAATAGAGAATTTACCTTTCAAGATTTTGTTGATCATAAATCCAATTTAGGATTTAGTACAAAAATTATAACAGTTGAAGAAATATATTCTCAATATAAATATTGGGATGATAATCAAGAAAAGATAAAAACATTTATAAAAGATGCTTATGAAAATTGGGGTACTATATATATTCTTCTTGGAGGAGATGAGAATATTGTCCCTGTAAGGCATTTTGAAGCTTTGGAGATGATCTCTAAATATGATGATCCTATCCCTTCTGATCAGTATTATATATCTTTAGATTATTCTTGGGATCATGATAATGATGGGATATATGGTGAAGAAGAGGATTGGAATAATTTTTTTAGCATTGATACTCGATTTCGTGTTACTATTGGAAGAGCTCCAGTTGAAAATGAACAAGAACTTTCAAATTTTTTAAGAAAAACTATTTTTCATGATGAAAAAATGAGAGATGATAATGATTATTTTTATTTATATAGCCTTTTAAATGTAGGTGAATATATGGGGATAGAATATGAGGAATATGATTATACTGCATCGGATATATATGGAGCCGAATTCCTGGATGAGCTAATTTATGATGAAGAACATCTTGGTATTTGTACGAATCATAATTATAATACAGTTCAGTTTCCTCAATATTTCGATATAGAGACTCTATACGAACGAGATTTTACTTGGGATGCACAGCATCTCCTCGAAATCATAGAACGTGATCAGGGGGTCCATATAATAAATCATAAGGGACATGGTACTCCTACAGAAAATATGAAATTAAGATCTGAAAATATTGACGCTCTGAATAATGATAAATATTATTTTATATACAGTACCGCTTGTAGAGCTTCAGACCTAGATGAGGAAGATTCTATTGGAGAACATTGGGTAAATTCTGAGCATGGAGCATTTGCATATCTTGGTAATTATAAATATGGTTGGACATGTGATCCTGTTGATCCTAATACAGATGGTATAGGTGATTGTTACAGACGTGAATTCTATGATGCTTTATTAGGAGAAAGAAGGCCTGATATCGGTAATGCATTACAAGATGCTAAAATTGATGCTTTAGATCATGGAAAAGTGAGTTCCGATCTTATTTATTATCAATATCAATATCTATCATTAAATCTATTAGGAGATCCAACTGCCAGAATTATACCATATGGATATCTACCTGATATAACCTCATATGATAGCCAAATTAATATTGCACTTGATAATATTAACTTAGGGGAAAATAATGTTTCTTTTTCTTATGATATATCTTCTTATATCTTTAATAAAGGAAGTGCTGATATAACGGATGAATTTCTTATACATTATACTGCAAGAAATATTCATAGTGGGTACATTCATGATCTAGGAGAAATTTCTATAGGTTATTTGGAACATTTAGAAGGGGATTATGTAAATTGTCGAGGGACAATTACATTACCTTTCGGTGAGTATCAAATATTACAAAGATTAGATAGATTTAATCGTGTTTATGAGAGGGATGAATTGAATAATAATCAAATGAGAACGGAACTATTAATACTTGACCTTGATCATTTAATGCCTGATCTTAGGTCCTCTTATACGAATATTGAGTTCAGTGATCCAATATTAGGAGAAGATATAATAACGTTTTCTTATGATCTATCTTCTGATATAACCAATGATGGATATGTGGGGACTACTGAAGAAATTTATGTTAGGTTCACAGCAAAAAACCTAATTAACGGTGAAGTTTATGAACTTGGATTATGTTCTATATCTGGAATGAATCCTAATGAAATGAAAACTATACGATGCTCTGGAACAATAACCTTACCTGTGGGGGATTATGAGATTAATAGTGTTGTGGATTCCAATGCAAACATTAACGAAGTAGATGATGACAATAATAATTATGTTAATCCAGATCCATTAGAAATTACATATGACACCTTTTTACCTGATATTGAAGGTGATTGTGATGCTTTTTTATTTGAAATAACTGATGCATTTTTTAGCAAAGATAATGTATTATTTTCTTACGATTTATCAGCTTATGTTAGAAATTCTGGATTTGAAACACAAGAAGGATTTTATATCAATTATACTGCAAGAAACTTAGAAACTAGAGAAATTTATGACTTAGGAGAATGTTTTGTTAATGGATTAGATTCCCTTCACTCAGAATTTGCACAATGTAGTGGAACGATTAGTTTACCTCGTGGGCAATATGAATTGATGTATTATGTAGACTGTTATAATCATATAGATGAAAAAAATGAAAATAACAATAGGTATGGTAATTATGAAAATTTAGACCTTCCTGGAGATACATATGCACCAGATCTCTGTTGCATAGGGTGGATCCAAGATGATCTTAGTGATTTTGTCTTTAATGAGGATGGAATAACATTTACTTATCGAATATCCAATAGTGTTTATAATTATGAATATGGAACTTCAGAAGAATTTTATGTTCTTTTTACGGCTGTTAATGGAACTGATGTTTATGAACTCGGGAAATGTTATGTTGATGGTTTAGGGAAACATGAGTCTAAAAATGTAGAATGTACAGGAAGAATTACTCTACCATATGGTGATTATGAAATAAGACAATACACAGATTTTACTGATGAAGTGTTTGAGTTAAATGAAAATAATAATCTTGGTAGTAAACCATTATTCATTAATGAATATTCACCTGACTTTTTTATTTCCAGTGATATTGAATATAAACTAAGTAATGAGGAATATTACGCATATAATATTACTTTTGATTATGAATTCTCATTTAATATATCAAATAGCGGATATATTTATACATCAGGATTTTATGTTCGTTTTATTGCGATAAATAATAATAATGAAACACATGATTTAGGAGATTGTTTTATATCTGGAGGATTTAATACTGAAGAAGAAAGATCTGTAGTTTGTAAAGGAACAGCAACTTTACCTTTCGATGAATATCAAATAATATGTTTTGTAGATACATATGGACAGGTAATTGAGACGAACGAGGATAATAATATATATATTAATCCCGAACCTTTCCTCGAAGAACTAATTCAACGCTCTTATTGTCGTGAAATATATTATGAGGAAGAATACTTACGCGTTATATGGTCTGCAAATAGCTCTATCCCAGATAGATGGGAGGTATATGTAGATGGATTATTACAAGATTCTGGAAAATGGTATTCAGGACAACCAATTATTGTTGATCTAGTTTATGATTTAGCTCCACCTGGTATTTATAGAATCGAAATTCTCTTTTATGAATTAAATGGTCATTCTTTGAGAAGTAGTGTATTGGTCTCTGTTGGACCACAGCCATATGTTTTAGGGGATGTGAATAATGATGGATTTATTGATTGTATTGATGCACTTAAGATCGCACAATATTATGTTGGAATAGAGTATTATCCTTTTTATCCAGAATTAGCAGATGTTAATGCAGATGGATCAATTGATATTATTGATGCCTTACTTGTTGCTCAATATTATGTAGGATTAATTGATTCTTTTCCCGCTGAGGATTAAATAAAAATAAATTTTTTATTTTTTTTTCCTTATTATTTTTTTTTAGCAATAAATTCTTTGGAAATGC
>CAZGJX010000089.1:0-17552 GCA_964525635.1 uncultured archaeon | reverse complement strand
AATTCATAGTCTTCATAGAATGACTTACCCTGCAAGCCCTGGGGCAGAAGTCTATCTTGTTAATGATGATATAATAAATGAATTCGTAGGTTTTAATATCTTAGAGGGATTAGATTTAGGAAATATTAAGGGTTCTCATTTAAAAGCTAAAATAGATGTTGATCGCCTACTAAATAAGCATTTTGCAATTCTATCAATTTCAGGAGGAGGAAAAAGTTATCTTACGTCTGTTCTTATTGAAGAGCTATTATCAAGAAAGGAAGGAACCCCTTGTATCATCTTAATAGATATACATGGAGAATATTCATACTTAAAAAATATAAGAGAATTAAAAGACAAAATAGAATTACAAAATATAAGTTATTTTCAGATTGCCACTTCAAAAATATCTGCTTGGGCTTTTAAAAAATATCAACAACAAATATCTTATGCTCAGGTAAGAGAGCTTTCTAAATATATTCAAAATATAAATAAAATTGATGAAAAAAAAGGAAAATATTCCTTACATGATATAATAGATCTTATAGAATCAGATCCAGAAGGAAGTAAAAATACTAAACAAGCTTTAATTGGATGGCTTTCAGAATTAGAACGTTTAAATCTTTTTGGTCCTTTGGAAAATCCAATCTTAAAGAATTTAATTAAGAAAGGGAAGTTAATTATCTTTTCCCTCCAAAGTGAAATTAATCTTAGGAAAAAACAAATTATTGTAGATTATATATTCAATCGTCTTTTTTATTTACGACGAATGGAAAAGATCCCCCCAATATTATTTATTGTTGAAGAAGCACACCAATTATGTCCTGAAGCCTCACAATCTACTGCGATTTCAAAAAAGATTATCGAAACTATTGCTAGAGAAGGACGTAAATTTATGGCATGCTTATGTTTAATTAGCCAGAGGCCTAAAAAATTAAGTACGACCGCCTTATCTCAAATGAATTCAAAAATGGTTTTAAATATAAAAAATCCTTATGATTTAAAGCATTTAATGGATAGTTCAGAAGCTATCACCAAAGAACATGCAAATATGATTTCTAGTTTGGGAGTAGGAGAAATGTTATTGATGGGTAACGCTGTAAATTATCCAATATTTATTAATGTCAGAGAGAGAAAATATAAATCAAATTTTGAAAATATCTCTTTAACTCAGACGTGTTTTAATTGGTAAAATAAAGAATTAAGCTAAATCTTTAATATTCTTTTTTTTTATAACTCTTGTTTCTTTATTAAGAACTATCATATTCTTACTTTTTGATACTCGAAATACCGTAATGATATTGTTACTTTCCATTTTCATAAAGATTTCTTCTAAATTATATGAATTGATATAAGGATATTCCTTCCTCAAGAGTTCTTCAATTCTTTTATCAAGAGCCTCTCCTTTATTGTCAACAAGAATATCTATAATCGAATTAATAACTGGTCTTTTATTCCATCTATCCAGATGATTCACCTCTTATTATACTTATTAGATTTTAATAATATTTAAAGAAAGAAGTAATATTATAACATTATATTTTAAAATTAATTAATTTTTTGGAATTACACAAATAATTCTTCTTCTTTTTGTTTTTGAATTTTTCTACGTCTTAACTTTTTACCAAAATCCTCATACCATTTTAAAATTTCAGGAGTAATTGTAGGATGGATTTCTTCTTTTGCATCATTAAAGTGCTCGATAGATACTTTTCTTGCTCTTATATTTTCTCTAAGAGCGCCCATAGCCGCTTCTCGGCACCAAGTTTCTATATCTGCTCCTGAAAATCCTTCGGTCATGTTAACTAATTCTTTTAATTCTATATTTGTGGTTAATGGCATATCTTTAGTGAATAATTTTAATATTTCTAATCTTTCTACCTCATTTGGAGGGGGAACTAGTAATATTCTATCTATCCTTCCAGGTCGGATTAATGCTGTGTCGAGTATATCAGGTCGATTTGTTGCTGCGATTACAACAATATCTTTCATAACTTCTAAGCCATCTAATTCTGTTAAGAATTGAGATAAAACTTTTTCCGTCACTCCAGAATCAGAATTAAAACGTCCCCTACTTGGTGCAACTGAGTCAAATTCATCAAAAAATATTATACAGGGAGCGGCCATTTTCGCTTTTCGAAATACTTCTCTTATTGCTTTCTCGCTTTCTCCAACCCATTTTGATAAAAGCTCTGGTCCCTTTATGGAAATAAAATTTGCTTTACTTTCTGTAGCTATTGCTCTTGCTAATAGAGTCTTTCCACAACCAGGTGGTCCATATAATAAAACTCCCTTTGGAGGTCTTATACCCATTCGTTTAAAGATTTTAGGGTGTGATAAAGGCCAATCGACTGCTTCAATTAATTTCTGTTTTAGTTCATTTAATCCTCCAACTTGATTCCAATTCACATTTGGTATTTCTACAAATACTTCTCTTATTCCTGAAGGAAGTACTTCTTTTAATGCTTGCTCAAAATCATCCCTAGTTACTTTTATTTGTTCTAATAGTTCAGGATCAATAATTTCAGATTCTAAATCAATTCTTGGCAAATAGCGACGCAAAGCTGACATTGCAGCTTCTCGACAAACTGCTGAAATATCCGCTCCAACAAAACCATGAGTTATTTGAGCAAAATCTTTTATTAATACCATTTTATTGTCAAGTGGCATATTCCTAGTATGTATTTGAAAAATTTCTCTTCTTCCTCTTTCATTAGGAACCTTTATTTCTATTTCACGATCAAACCGTCCAGGTCTTCTTAATGCAGAATCTAGACTATTTGGTCTATTTGTAGCCCCAATAACAATAACTCTCCCTCGGCTATGTAAACCATCCATTAAAGCTAGAAGTTGAGCAACAACTCTTCTTTCTACTTCTCCAGTAACTGTCTCCCGCTTTGGAGCAATTGCATCAATTTCATCTATAAATATTATTGAAGGACTTTTTTCTTCAGCATCTATAAAGATTTTTCTTAATTTTTTTTCAGATTCTCCATAAAATTTACTCATAACTTCAGGTCCATTTATAGAAATGAAATTAGCTTCACTTTCATTTGCTACAGCTTTTGCAACTAAAGTTTTACCACAACCAGGTGGCCCTCTTAAAAGCACTCCCTTTGGAGGGTCTATTCCTAAGCGTTTAAATAAAGAAGGATGTCTTAATGGTAATTCTACCATTTCTCTTACTCTTTGTATTTCTCGGTCTAAACCACCAACATCCTCATAAGTAACATATCCTTCGCCTTTATCTTCTTCTTCAGTTATATGTTCACTGATACTTAGGGTAGTATCTTGTTTAATAATACATACACCTTTAGGTCTAAGATTTGTAACCTTAAATGTAATTTCCCTGCTTATTCCGATTGAAATAAGAATGATGTCATCTAAAGTTACTGGATAATTACTGAGCTTTCTTTTTACAAATGTTTCAAATCTTGGATTACTTCTTATTCTTACACTTGCTGGAGCCAAAATAACATTTTGTGCAATAGCAGCATTAACTTTTTGTATTTCAACAGTATCATCAATACTAGTTCCTGTATTTTTTCTAAGGCGAGAATCCACTCTTACAATTCCCAGACCATTATCTTGAGGATAACTAGGCCATGCAATTCCTGCACTTTCTTTTTTACCTCTTAGAGCAATTACATCACCAGTTTGAATATCCAATTGTTCCATAGTTTTTGGGTCTATTCTGATTATATTTCGCCCAATATCTCTTTTTTTAGCTTTTTGAACTCGGAGTATTACTTTTAACTGCTCTCCATCTTCTTTCTTATTATCTTTACTATCAGAAGTTGTCATGAGTATTTGATTATTAGAAATATTTCTTTATTTGATATTATAAAAACAACAATTTTGCAAAATTTTTTGGACTTTAGAATATTAATATGAATAAATTAGTCCTTAAAACCTAATATTGAACAATTTACTACTTATAATTTTTTAATAGGTTTTATTAATTTAATATAATAAATCAGATCAATTAAATTTTTCTTAATTTATTTTATAAAGATTATTAAATAAAAATACACCAATAACATAAAAGAGAAAAAATATAAAAAAGAATATCTACATATCTTAAAGAAAGATAAATAAATATTACTTTTATATACAGTAATACTAAAAGAAAGATAAACTCTCGATTTTTTGTTAAATTAATTGATTTACTTTATAATTTTATATAAATGAGAAATTTTTTCATTTAGATATAAAAGTTAAAAAGCATCCTTATTCAATGAAAATATTATTGCTTAGTTGATCAATAATTAAAGCAGTTTTATTTGAAATCTCAGTATAACTATTGGCAGACATTTTTAATTCTCTAATGATATATTCTTCTTTATATAATTTTAGGATAAAATCATTGAATTTAGTACTAGCTGAATAAGAATGTCCAATAAAAACATATCCAAATAAAAAATTCTCTTTAACTTGGAAGATTATTAAGAATTCGCCATGTTTAATTCTGTCTATGGACCCTGAAGGGGCAAATGTTTCTTTACCAAACATATTAATCGCTGAAATAAATCCAGCTATTAAATCTCCATTTTTAAGATTGTATCCTTCAAAAGATTTATTATATAAACAGTGACCATCAATAATACTTAATATAACAAGAAATACGGGTTTTTCTGTTTGTTTAGGAAATTTTTCAATCTTTACTCTTATCATTTTTGAGAATAAGAATTCATATTTGGATTGATTTATTCTTTCCTTAATTGGTTTGTTTTGTTCATTATTATTCTCCCAATTATCTAAATTTGTTAATAATGAATCATGTTCGTTAGAAATCTTATTCGCTAATAATTTTAAATTATGCTTATTGGCGATATCTTGAGCCTTATTTAAAAATATACGTGAGTTTTTTATATCTAAATTAAGTTTTGATATTTGCGCTTTGAGAAAATAAGTTTCCGCCAATAAATCATATAAATATTGTGATTTTGCAATATTTAGCAGTTTATCAGATAGTTCTTCTATCTCTTCAAGAATGCTTATATCTCCTGATAATTCTAGTTCATATATTAAAATTTCACACAGGTGTGTCATAGCTTCAATAGAGATCTCATGATCTGAAGTTTCTTCTTCACTAATTTTTTTGAAAATAATTCCAGCCTTCATTTTTTCTCTTAAACGTTCTTTTGATTTTAAAATAATTGCTTCATCTAATTCATATATTTGTTTAATTTGTTTTGTATCTTTATATTTATTACTTAACTCATATAATTGTTTTATATAATCATCAATTTTATCAAGATCATTATTAGTTAGTGAGAGAACAATAAGATAATGATATGTTTTAGCTATAGATACACTAAAATTCTGAAAGTGATATATAAAGATTTTTCTCTTATTCAATAAATCTAAAGCTTCTAATAAATATTTTTTAGCGATATAAAAATCACCAAGCTCTCCATAAATTTTTCCTATTACACTTAAATATGCAGGTCTTAACATTGCTCTATCTTCAACAACAGGTATATTTAATCCCTTTTCGTAATATTCTAAACTTTTTTTAAGCTCTCCTTTGCGACTAAATACATTTCCAATACTGTAGTATGATTGAGTTATTAATCCCTTATGTCCCATTGATACTCTAATATTCAAACTTTTTTCAAAATAAGTTAAAGCTTCGTCAAGTTTACCTTGTAGAAGATCACAATGGCCAAAAAGATCATAACAAATTGTAAGAGCATAACTAAAATTGTTTTTTATGCAAATGGGTAAACATCTATTTGCATATTTCATTGCAGCATTTAACTCTCTTGTATGATATTTTATCCACCCTAATATTATCAATATCCATGTAATTCCTATTGAAACATCTAATTCTTCTGCAATAATTAGTCCTTCATTTAACTTATCTTCACTTGCTTGAAAATTACCTATAGATGTTTCTAAATGACCTGTATTTATTATAACCCATAATATTCCAAATTTATCATTAATTTCTTTTCTTATCTGATAACATCGTTCTAATGAAACTAATCCCTCATGTACAATATGTGTGTCTTGAAAAGTTCTTCCTTTTAAATAAAAGAAATAAGCTTCACGATATTTATATTCTTCTTCAGAAACGTCTTTTAGGTTGCTTAATAATGATTCCCATTCTTTGATTAATTCAAAACATTCATCAAATAATGTCAGACAAATACAATTTTCTATTTTTGCTATTACTCCATCAATTTCTCGTAATGGTATGTTTTTTAATTTGGATTCCTCAATCATTTCTTCTGCAATGGCTTTACCTTTATTAAATTCACCTTTATCTAGATATATAAAACTCTGAATATATTTTCTGATTAATTTTTCATTAACAGATAATGATTTCTTTTTCTCAATTGAATTTAACACTTCTAATGCTTGTTGATATTTACCAAAAGAAATGAAAGCTTCCAGTTGTGTGTTCTCACTAAAAAACATTTTTCAATTAAATAAATCAGTGTTATTTTATATGATAATAAAATAAATTATCTATAAATCTTGATCTTTGGATATATTAGTAAATTTTCTTTTAATTTTCATATAAGACTAATATTTAATCTAAGAGATAAGGTATAAAGTACTCTTATTCAAAGAAAATCTCTGTGCTTAGCTGATTAATGGAGGAGGTAATCCCATCTGATATTTCAGTATAACTATTAGCAGATAAAGTCAATTCTCTAATGATATATTCTTCTTTATATAATTTTTGAACAAAATCTTTCAATTTAGAGAATGCAGAATAAGAATGTCCTTTAAAAACATATCCAAATAGAAAATTCTCTTTAGATTGAAAGATTATTAAAAATTCACCATGTTTAATTCTATCTATAGAACCAGAAGTAGCAAAAGCTTCTTTACCAAACATATTAATAGCAGAAATAAATCCGGCTATTAAATCTCCATCTTTTAGACTAATCTCCTCAAAAGCGTTGCTATATAAACAATGCCCATCAATAGTACTGAGAATTACTATATATACAGGTATTTCTATATCTTTAGGTAATTCTTCAATTTTAGTTCTAATCATTTTTGAAAATAAGAATTCATGTTTTGAACTATTTATTCTTTCTTGTAATGAAACATTTTGATTAGTCTTTTCTTCCCATTCCTCTAAATTAATCAAAAAAGAATCATGTTCATAGGAGATTTTATTTGCCAATCTTTTCAATCCATGTTCATTCGCAATTGTTTGAGCTTTAGTTAATAACATACGTGAATTTTTGATATCTAAATTGAGTATTGATATTTTTGCTTTGAGAAAATATGTTTCTGCTAATAAATCATACAAATATTGAGATTGTGCGATATTAAGCAGTTTATCAGATAGTTCTTCTATCTCTTTGAGAATTTTCCTATCTCCCGATAACTCTAATTCATATATTAAAGTATCACATAGATGTATCATAGCTTCAACAGAGATTTCATGGTCTAAGATTTCCTCTTTGCTGATTTTCTTGAAAATTATCCCAGCTTTCATTTTTTCCATTAAACGATCTTTTGAGTTTAAAATAATTGCTTTATCTAACTCGTATAATTGTTTAATTTGTTTATTATCTTTATATTTGATACTTAACTCATATAATTGATTTAAATATTCATCTATTTTATCTAAATCATTATTATTTAGTGAGAGAACAATAAGATAATGATATGTTTTAGCTATAGAAATACTAAAATTCTGAAAATGATAGATGAAGATTCCTCTTTCTATTAATAAATCTAAAGCTTCCAATAAATTTTTTTTAGCGGTAGAAAAATCTCCAAGCTCTCCATATATTTTACCAATTATACTTAAATATACTGGTTTTAATACCACTCTATCTTCAACAACAGATACATTTAATCCTTTTTCGTAATATTCCAGACTTTTTTTAAGTTCTCCTTTCCGACTAAACACATTTCCAATACTATAATATGATTGCGTTACTAATCCCTTATGTCCTGATGATACTCTAATATGTAGACTTTTTTGAAAATAAGATAAAGCTTTATTTAGATTTCCTTTGATAAAATAACAATGTCCAGTAAGATCATAACATATGGAAGAAGCATATATATAGCTTTCTTTCTTACAAATTTGCATACATCTATCAGCAGATTTCATAGCAGTATCCAGATCTCTCAAATGATACTTAATCCATCCCAACTGTAATAGAGCCCATACAATTCCATTTTTTATATCTAATTCTTCTGCTATAGTCAGAGCCTCATTAATAAATTTTTCAGCTTCACTAAAATCACCGATACTCGTAGTCACAAAACCCTGATTTATTAAAGTATATAAAACGCCAAATTTATCATCTATATTGCTTCTAATTTCATAACTTTTTTTAAATAATTCAATAGCTTCTAAATCTTTATAGGCATTCATATAAGTTCTTCCTTTTAGAAATAAAAGATATGCTTTTCTATAGTTATATTCTTCATTGAAATTACCTTGAATATTGCTTAATATTAATTCCCCCTGGCTTATTAAATCAAAAGCTTCATTAAATAATGTTAAACAAACAAGATGTTCTATTTTTGCATTAATACCATCAAGCTCTCTTAAAATATTGTTTTTTTCTTTAGCTTTTTTTATTAATTCACTAGCAAGTGTCTTTCCTTTTTGAAACATCCCTTTATCAAGATGAATAATACTTTGTATGTATAATTTTATTAAATCTTCATCATCCATAAGAGTTCTTTCTTTCTCAATGGAGTTTAATAATTTTAATGCTTGTTGATATTTACCATAAGAAATGAAGGCTTCTAGTTCTTTGTTCTCACTAAAAAACATTTTTTAATCTTAAATTTTCGAGTTTTTTTTAATTTATACGAATAAAAAGAAAATATCACAAAAATAATTATAAAATCTTACAAATTTATTCATAGATATAATAATAATAAATACTTTAATTCCAGTGATGATTACTTTTCTTATAAAATATATATAACATTACTATTTATAGAGGTTTTGTTTTTAAAATAATACGGATACCTATTAATTATTGAATAGTAATTTTTAATTCCTTTTTTTTAAGAAAGAAGAAAATTATATCATAAATTTACGATTTATAGAGAAATAATTTTATCTACTCCCAAAAAATGAGTCCAGAGATACCTGTTTTGAAGTACTATCTAATTTCTTAAGCCGATCTAAGGCATTTATTACTCTATTTTTAGAAAAATTATGTTGTTCAACCAATAATTCCTCTATTTTGTCATATTCAATTTTTTCCCATTTTAAAGTAGGATAATCCTTTTTAATAGTAGGAGTAGAAAATATTGTTTTTGCTTGTTCTATTAAGTCTAAATTTGAAACTAGATTATTTTTAGGGGGTAAAACATTACTTTTGATAATAGTTTCTAATGTTTCATATTTCTTAATTAATTCTAAAGCTTTATGTTGTCCAATACCTTTTACTCCGGGAAAAAAATCAGTTCCGATTAAAATACCCATTTCGATTAGTTGTTCTCTCGTAATATCAAATTTATCTAAAAACTTTGAAAGGGATATATATTCTATATCTAATGTTATAGTTGTATTTTTAACTTTTTTACTTCTACTGATAGCAAAATTTCTAATTAATCTATTTCCTCCAAATAGAAGAGTATCATAGTCTTGAGAAGCACAGGCCCATGCATCACCAACATCTACCATATATGCAGATTGTGCTTCCCCTTCGGAAGGAGCTTGAATAATTGGTATACCCATATAATTTATTAATTTTTTACATTCTTCAATCATATTATTATCTAATTTTGATGTCATTTGAGCAAACTTTTTAGCTTCTGACATATCTCCCTTTTCTTGAGCTTTAATCATTTTTATATTAGCTTCTTTTTTTACTTTTCTTCTCTCTTCAATTGTTTCAAGTTTTAATTCAGAAGGTTTTCCATCAAATACATAGATGGGTTTAATATTATGTTCTATAAAATTAATTGTTCTATAGAATAATCCAGATAGATGAGATGTTATATTTCCTTCATAATCTTTTAAAGGTGTTCCATTTCTCTGTCTAATTATAGCTAAAAATTGATAAATTGTATTAAATGCATCGATGGCAATCTTTTTATTTAAGAGATTTTCAAATGTAATTGTGCGTTTTACTTCTTTTACTAGATCGTTTATTTTTACTCCCATAATATGTCACTTGCATTGATTTTTAATTTATAAATATAGTGTTTTTATCTATTATTTACAGTATTCTTTGAATTTTCTTTTGTCCTTCTCTTTAATTTTGAACCACAAATCTCACATATTTGCTCATTTAAATTTTTTTGGATTTTACAGAAAGGACAAAAAATTTCAAATAATTTTTTCTTTATAATACCTTCTTTATACAATGGAGAGAATGAAATATTTAATTCTAAACATAAATTTTCCATTGAATAATCATTAGTATATAAAACTATTTTTTTATTTGATGTTTGCTTAAACTCAAGAGCAAGAGCAATTAATTTGATGTCCACATCAGATAAGACAATAAAGTCATTCGTAATTTTAGATCTCTCGACAACTTTTCTTACATATTCTTCATTTGCTGATTTTAAAATTAATTTCTGTGATTCAATAGCGCAATGAATTCTATCAATAATAGTTCTATTCTTTTTGAGATATCGCTCAACTTTAATCTCATCAAGGACTTCTGGAACAGTATAAATTTCACTTTTTATAACATTAAAATCTAGACCTTTAAGAAAGATATTTGTATCAAAAATTATTATGGATTCTTTAGTTTCATTTTCATTTTCCGTTGGTGCCATCATTAATTATCATTTAAAGATTTTACAAATATGTATACTGATTATATAAAATTCTATTTAAAAAAACTATAAGATCGTTTCATTCCTCAGGTGAATCACCCATTGGAATCCTTATATTACCAATTATTTTCTTCCTTAGACGTTTATAATAATTCATTGAGAGAGATTGAGAGAAACGTATGAATTTAACGTGAGAGTTAGCTTTTTTAATTCGAATTTTAGTATTAGGTTGAATTTCTTTTATAACTGTTTGGCCATCAATAACTATTTTAGCAGTAAGTCTTGGTCTTAAGAGTTTAACTTCAATATCACTATCGATTGGAACAACTATTGGTTTTAATCCAGAACGCGCATAAGGGTTTAATTCTGTAATCTGCATAATATCCAAGCTAGGAAAGACAATCGATCCACCTGCACTGAGATTATATGCCGTGGAGCCCGTAGAAGTTGAAATTATAACCCCATCCAGATAACTTCTATTTAAGAAAACTCCATCAATTTTTATTGAAATTTGTAGAACTTTTGAAAATTTAGATGAAATGATTAAAATCTCATTTAATGCATTATTTAATTTTAATTCTTCAGAATTATTCTTAATAATATAGGGCGTAATTTTGGATACTTTTTCAATTATATAATCACCATCCAAAACTTTCTCTAAATCTTTATAAATTCTTTTTTCATAACTTTCATCCAAAAAACCAATAGATCCTATATTGACACCTAAGATAGGAGGCGGATCTCTTTGATATAATCCCTTTACAACCCTTAAAACACTCCCATCTCCTCCAATTACAATAATAAAATCGGTATTATTAGCCCTCATCTCTTCTAAATCTATACCGTTATGAGGCATTATTTTGGGAGAGATTCTTGTCTCCAATATAACTTCTCTTTGTTTATCTTGAATTAAAAAATGGAAAATATCTTTAGCTAAATTCAATGCTCTTTCTGAATCCATTCTACAAGCTAAGGCAATCGGTTTTTGTTCCATATGACTCAAGCTATTATTTAATTATATCTAAAGAATATTAATTTTAAAGAAAAATAAAATTTTTGTTTATATTAATATAAAAAAAGAAATAAAAATCTACTTATTAGAAAAAACTCTATTAATTAAAGTTTTTCCGGCTAAGCTCCAATACTCTACTTGAGTTTGGGCCATTTCTGTTGGATTATTTTTTAAATCTGTTAATTTTTTTTTCATATCTTCATCTTTAGGCCAATTGACATCAATAGATTCATATGATTCGAGATCCATAATATTGATAGAACTTTCTTCAATGAAATTTATTTGTGCATTTCCTTTTACTATTTCAGGTATGTCAACTAAGTGTCCACTTGGTATTGTAATAGAACGCTTATTATCATCAAATAGACCTACACATACAACTCTGACTTTAGCATGTCCATGTTTTCCAGATTTACTTCGTTCTGTGTTTTTAATAACACACGGTTCATTTTCAATCATAATAAAATTACCGGACTTTAATTTTTGTATTTCATCTCTTCTTATGGAAATAATTATTTCACCTTTTCTCAGTTAGTTAATTACGATAAGAATATTTTAATTTTATAATTTTAAAGTTAATATGGTTCAAAATTAATTGTTCTTCATATATTTTTTTAAAATTTTTATATTTTTAATGATTATAAGGAATAAAAAGTTATATAAATATATAGACTAACTATCTTCATTGAATTATGGAGTATTTTTATAATCCAGAACAAATTTTATTTTTCAGAATTAATTTAATTAATTAAATATTTTAAAAGCTGGTTATTATGGTTTTAGAAAATCTCGGTAAGGCCTTGGATAATGCTGTTCGAAAATTACGTAGATTACCCAAGATAGATAAAGATGCTCTTATGGCTCTAATCCAAGAACTTCAGCGGGCATTAATAGATTCGGATGTAAATGTGAATCTTGTTTTAGAGATGACAGAGAATATTAAAAAAGAGGCAATGAATACAACACTCCAAAAAGCCAGTCGTAAAGAATTCATTATTAAACTTGTACATGATGAGTTAATAAAAACACTAGGAGGAAAACCAGCGCCAATTAGAATAAATCCTAAGAAAAAAAATGTGATATTACTGGTTGGTATCCAAGGGTCAGGAAAAACCACATCAATTGGTAAGTTAGCATATTTCTATAAGAGTAAGGGATTCAAGGTTGCTACATTAACAACGGATACATGGAGACCTGGTGCGTATGAGCAACTCCAACAATTGACAAACCAAATTGGTGTCAAATGTTTTGGAGATCCAAATGAAAAAAATCCATTAAAAATCGCTGTTAAAGAAACAAAAAAAGCATTAAATGAGGGTTTTGATGTTTTAATTGTTGACACTGCAGGAAGGCACAAACAAGAGAAAGAATTAATGGAGGAAATGGTAAAGATAGAAAAAGTTCTAAAACCTAATGAAGTAATTTTGGTAATAGATGGCACTTTAGGTCAACAAGCTTATACACAAGCAGAAGCATTTTCAAAATCAACTAATCTTGGAAGTATTATTGTTACAAAATTGGATGGAACAGCAAAAGGAGGTGGCGCCCTTTCTGCTTGTGCTGCAACTAATGTTCCTATTCGATTCATTGGTGTTGGAGAGAAAATAGATGATCTTGATGATTTTAATCCAACTGGTTTTGTAGGATCTTTATTAAGTATTCCTGATATTCAAGGTCTCATAGAAAGAGTACAAGAAGCGGAAATAGAGGTAGATCAAGAGGCTATAAAACGTATGATGAAAGGTAAATTTACATTAGATGACCTTTGTACACAATTAAAGTCTTTAAAAAAAGTAGGAAAATTTGGGAAACTTATAGAAATGTTGGGTGGAGCTAATATTTCAGGTTTATTGAAAGAAGATGCTGAAAAAAATATTGAAAAATGGGAAGTAGTTTTGAATTCGATGACTGCTGAAGAGAAAAATACAGCAGAAATTATTAAGAGATCGAGGAAAAGACGGATAGCTATAGGATCAGGACAACCTTATTCTGTTATCAATAAAATGCTTGATCAATATCGTCAAATGAAGAAAATGATGAAAAATATGGTTCAAATGAAAAAGAAAGGTGGTAAAGGTGGACTTCCTCCTGGATTTGATAAGATGCTTAAAAAATTCGGCGGATTTTAGTACAACAATTTTATGTAATATTTTGATAGTTTTTTTATATTAATGTAATTCGTTTATTTTAATAATCTCTTTTTAAAATAAGATAATAACATATTCTATTCAATATGAAAAGTCCTTTATATAAAAAAAAGATAAAATTAGAATTGATTTTTACATTTTTATAAAAATTACTTTTATTTTGACATATTTGGGAAAAATTCTGAAGCTTGGAATATATCTGCCGTAATTGTATTATTACATTGATTGCATGATAATACTACTATTGGAAAAGCACCAATTTTATCAAAATATTTATTTGCAAACTTTAATGCAATCTTTCCAAAGCGTTTAGCAAGGCCCCCACCAAATGACATAACCTCTGCTTGAATTTCTATAAAACTTTCCATCGCTTTCAATGCATTATCTTTAAACTCTTGATCTATATCTACTGGATTTAGAGATAATTTTAATTTAAGATCAGAATTACAATATGGACATAGCGCCACACATATCAAGTCGTTTTTTTAATTATAATTAATCTATAATAGAATTGAATTCTTTTAAATAAAATACTTATTTAATTATAGTCTAATTTTCTTTATTAAATTAAAATTATTGAAATTTGATCAAAATTGGTTGATATTCTCATCTATATTAATAAAATAATACCTTATACAAAAAAGGATATAGATCAAGGTTACACTCCATTGGAAATATATAAATTATGTTCTTGTATAAGAGAGATGTTTTGTCTTTCATATGCAATAAGAAAAGAAAATATATTATGGTTATATTTTCAAGATCAGCATATTTTTATTGAATTTAATGGTAATAAAATAAGATTCCTAGGTTCTGACGAAAGATCACAAGCTTTACTCTTAAAAAAAGCCTTATATACATTAGATCAAAAGAAAACTCATAATCCTAATAAATGGATAAAATCAACGCCAGGTATTTTTATTAGGAAATTCAATGATGATGAATCATTTATTTCATATTTAGGTTCATATAATTTAAGACCAATAGTTATTGTTGCTAACAATAAAATGTATTCTAAAATAGATTCTCAAATATGCTTTGATATATTATCCAAAGTTAAGACCTTTAATTATTTTGAAAACATAGAAGATTATCTTTATATTATACAATTAAATTGTGAAGATGATGATTATTTGATTGATTTGTTGAATATAATTAAAAATAACAATCCTAAAATGTTTGAAAGAATTAAGATAATGGAATTTAATAAAATAAAACCTTCCGAAGATATAATACTATATCTTAATTATCAAATTGATAAACAATTAAAAAAATAGAAATTGATAAGAATTGATTTTAAAAAATGCAAAAATATATGCAGAAGGAACGCTTAAGAAAGCAATACTCCTAATTCAGAATGGAAAGATTAAATCAATTATCTCTGAAGATAATGATATAAATTTAGAAGATATAGAAAAAGAAAATGATGATAAAGATATAATTGATTGTGAAAATAAGATAATTATTCCGGGAATCATTGACATTCATTCTCATTTAAGAGATTTGGAACAAAGTGAAAAGGAAACATTTATAACGGGTACAAAAGCCGCTGCTTATTCTGGTATAACTACAGTGTTTAATATGCCAAACACTAAACCTCCTGCTATATCTGCTCAACGAGTAAAGAATTGGATACAAAAAGCTGAGGGAAACATTTATACTAATGTTCATTTTATTTCGGGGGTTCCTATACAAATGGATTTTAATGAAATAACTAAAATAATTGAATTGGGCGTTTTAGGATTTAAAATATATCCCCTTGGTTCTTTAAATGGTATTGATTGGACAGATTCATTAAATATACAAAAATTACTTGATATTTCATCTAAATTCCAAATTCCAATATTTATACACCCAGATTTTTCTCTCTCAGAGGAAGAAAAAGCAGATATTTTCAAGAAATATGAAAATCAAGAAATTGATATCTTAGAATTACATAATGAATTATATCCTCCCAAAACAGAAGCTAAATATGTAAATTTTATAATTGAAAATTATTATAAACTCATTTTTGAGTCAAAAATTAAATCAGAAGAATATCCTATTGTGCATTTTTGTCATATTAGTTGTAAAGATAGTTATTCCTTGATAATAAATTCCTTAAAAAAATATAAGGAATTGAAGATCACTTTTGAAGTGACTCCACATCACCTTTTTCTATCTAAAAAGATTAAACTTGAAAACCAGAATCATGGAAAGGTATTACCCCCATTAAGAGATTTGGAGCATTCTAAATTTTTATTTAACGAATTAAAAAAAGGAAATATCCAATTAATTGGAACAGATCATGCGCCACATACAATTAAGGAAAAAGAAGGGGGTTATATGACAGCTCCTTCCGGGTTCCCTGGATTTGAAACCTATCCCTTAATTCTTCTGGATAAAATATGTAATTATGAATTATCACTAGAACTATTTATTAAAATTGCATGTGAGAATCCAGCTAAAATCTTTAAATTACAAAATAAAGGATTTATTAAAGAAGGTTATGATGCTGATTTAATAATTATCGATAAAATCTTGGATTATAAAATCAATCCTCTATATTTTAAAACGAAAGCTAAATTTTCTCCATTTAAAGACTACATTTCAAAAGTTCAAATATGGAAAGTTTTTTTGAATGGAAATGAAATAAATTTAGAGGATTCTAAACCTAAGGGAAAAGTCTTAATTAGAACAGAATAAAGTTTAAAATATCAGAAATAATGTTTTATTATATTAATTAAATAAATTTTAATTCATAGTTATGTCAGAAGGAGAACCATTTACAATAGAAGATGGTAAATTATTAATACAGTTTGCTCGAGAAAATATTGAATATTACTTAAAAAATAGCAGAAGAATTATTGTTCCTGAGAATTTGAAAGAAAAATTCAAAGATAAATATGGCTGTTTTGTAACTTTAAATAAAATTAATATAGAAGGTAATCCTTTACGAGGTTGTATAGGATATATAGAACCTACATTTTCTTTGTATGAAGTTATCCATAAGGTTTCAATTAGTTCAGCTGTAGAGGATCCCCGTTTTCCTTCAGTAAGTCTTGAAGAGATGGATCATATTACTATTGAAATATCAATTTTAACTCCACCTAAACTTATTGAAGTTGATAATCCCGATGAATATTTAAAAAAGATTATAATTGGTAGAGATGGACTTATTGCTGAGAGGGGGATGCGTCGCGGATTGCTTTTACCTCAAGTTCCCGTTGATCGTGGACGAAATTGGGATGTATCCACCTTTTTGTCCCATACATGTCAAAAAGCGTGGCTTGATGCAGATGCATGGAAAGAAAAAGATACAAAGATTTATTCTTTTCAAGCAATCTTATTTGAAGAAGAAACCCCTGAAGGAGAGGTTATAAGAAAATATCTTTAAAATTAAATCTTAAGAATTGGATATTTAATTTTAAACACGATTCATCAAGATAAAATAATGAAAAAAAATAATATTATCTTTTTAAAGAATATTCTTTAATTACTAAATTACTATTTTACTAATTTTCTTATTAATTGAGTTAACAAAATATTCAAATTATGACCATATACCTTTTTATATTACTTTATGAAATTTAATATTATTAATTAAATAAAATAAAATAAAATTATTATGTCAAAAAACTTTAAAAGACTGTTAAGTTATTATTTTAACTAATTTTCTATCTATTTTAAATTCTATC
>CAZGJX010000088.1:0-18347 GCA_964525635.1 uncultured archaeon | reverse complement strand
GGAAGCATAATATGATAGGAATATTTAGTCAGTAGAGATTATTTTGATCAGTATAATCTATAAATAAATATTTTTTCAATATATAATAAGGTGAAATTTATTTCTGACGTAGATTCAAGAGTAAGAGACGAAACACCTATTTTTGCAAAGCCATATGTATGGCTTTTTCTAATTTGTATAATATTGATAGTTATAGGGATCATAATTTCTGGTTCAATAGCATTTATTCCTTCAGATATGCCATATGATGATTATCTTGAATTAGCAAGTAAAATGCAAGCTTCATCTACCATAACTCTGAATATAGGTATTGCATTGTTTGCATTGTCCGCATTTTTAGGTGCTTTAATGGATAGAACACTTGCAGACCAACCTAGAAAAGGATTGCTTCAAGCAGCAGGAGTAGCAGTTTTTGCTTTGGTGATATATATGTTATTTGTGCCTCTTTTCTCATATTATTGATATAAATAAAAAATTGAATTTTATCTAATGAATTATACTAAAACAGGTTGTCAAAAACTTTCAATAAATAGGATAGTGTAAAAATAGTGATAAATAATTATTAAATTATCTTTTCTTTTTTTTACTTCTTACCAGTAGAACCAAATCCTCCTAATCCTCTATCTGATTTAGGTAAAGTTTCTACCTCTATGAATTCATAATTATACATTTTAGCGAGGATAATTTGACAAATTCGCTCTCCTTTCTTTAGAACAACATCCTTATTAGATAAATTCCCTACAATTGCCATCCATTCATTTCTATATCCTGAATCAATGGTTCCGGGAGTATTTAATATTGTGATCCCCTCCCATAGAGCAAGACCACTACGTGGAACCACTTTAAAATAAAATCCTTCAGGTATTGCTGTAGCAAAACCAAGAGGACATCCTATTCTTTCAAGAGGTTTTAATACATATGTATCAGAATTAACATCCACTAATTTCTTCTCTCCATTTTCTTTGATAATTTCTTTAAATCCCATAATTCTAGCATCTGCTCCAGCATCTCCTGGTTTTGACGGATTAGGGATAGTAACATCATTCTTATATTTTTTAACAAAAACTTTTATCTTTTTTACATAATCTACTATTTCATTATTATTCATAATAATCAAATTCGCGAATTTATTAAATTTATTAATGAATACTATTTTTATGATGATATTTAATTTAAAAGAAAAAAAAAGAATTTTTATTAAAGAATAATTAATTAATAAAAGAAAGAAAATATTATGTTAAGAGAGAAGTACAATGATTGTTATTGATAGATATAATCCCAGAGATGATAAAGAAGAATTAAAAGAATTATTTGAAGATTTTGCTCAAAATAAGTTGTACTTTAAAACAAGCTGGGAAGATTTTGAAAAGGAATTAAATGAGAGAATACTTGATCTAACTTTTAGAAATGGAATGGTTACCGCAAAAGAAGATGGAAAACTTGTAGGATGGGGAACGTATTCGCAATTTAAAGATTATCTTGGGAAGGAAAGAGTTCTAATCCATCAAGTTATGACAAAGAAAGAAGATGCATATAAAAAAGGAATAGAAGAACAAATAATTAGAGAATTAGAAAGATATATTAATAATACTTTACAAATAAATAAAGCATATTATATTGGTGTTGATTCAGATAGTAATTTACAAAGTGTTTTCATGAAATTAGGAATTGAAAAATCTGAATATGTTTGGCATGAAAAGGAATTATAATCTTTTTTTTATCTCAATTTTTATTCTAATGTGGTTATAATTGAATGATACCATTGACTTAATTAATAAAGCGAAAGAATTTTTAAGAAAGGAGAAATTTAAAGAAGGAATTGAAATATTAGAAAATTTATTTAACAATAATTCCAATTCTGATGAAATTAGAGATTTATTAATTAAATCTTTGTTTACTTATGGAAATTACCTTAATGATGATTATATATCTGATTATAAGAAAGCATTGCTAATATTTAGTAAAATTATTGAGATCAATCCAAGAAATTATAGAGCTCTTTATAATTTAGGAATTTCATATTATAATCTAGGAGAAAATCAGAAGGCCTTAGATAATTATAGCAAAGCATTGAGTATTAAACCAGATTATAAATATTGTCATTATAATATCGGACTGATCTATGAAGATATGGATAAACTAAATAAGGCTTTAGAATCATATGAAAAAGCTTTAAAAATTGACAATAATTTCTCATATGCTCTTCATGCCAGAAATTTTATTATTAAAAAACTAGATCGAATAAAATCATTAAATCTGGGAAAATGATTATATGATAATATGTGAATAAAAAAGAAAGTGTAATTTATTTTTTTAGAAGTTTTTTATGAATGATACTACAAATAATTAGAATTGCTATAAGCACAATTGCTAAAATTAAATATCGTACAATAGTAGGATTAGAAAGAATATCTGCTATAATTTTTACACCTCATTTTATAATTTATTAATAAAATAGGTTATTCCAATATAGTGATAAATTATAAAATATTAAATAAAATTATGGATTTTAAAAATAATTATAAAAAAAATACAAAAAAAAGATTTAATATTATTTTTCAATTTCAAAATTTAATCTAACTCTTACTCTATATATTAGTTTATCGATATCTTCTTTTACTTTTACATCAGACTTTAAAATTTCAATATTCCTTATTCCTCTAATAGTCTTTTTAGCTTCATTATATGCATTTTGAACCGCGTCTGCCCAATTTTTATCTGATGTTCCAACTAATTCAATTGATTTATATACATGGCTCATTTATGAATCACATTCCCTTTTTATTAGTAATATATTTTGTTATACCTTAGTATTTAAATATTACTCTAATCAGTTGCTAAATATCATATTTGAAAATTATTGATAAATGGTAAAAATAATAAAAAAATAAAATTAATAGATTGAGATAAAATTAAATAATAATTTAAAATAAATTTCGGATATTAAGCATCTATATTTTCCAAAATAATGGCAACACCTTGACCTCCTCCACAACAAGCATTTGCACATCCATATTTTGCTCCTTTATCTTTTAAGATTCGAGCAAGTGTACCAGGTAATCTAATCATTGAAGCCCCCAAAGGATGACCAATAGCTGTAGAACCTCCTCTTACATTGACTTTTTCTTCAGGAATATTTAAATATCGCATGCAATTTAATGCTACAATTGTAAAAGCTTCATTAATCTCCCAAAAGTCAATATCTTCAGATTTTAATCCAGCATGTTTTAAAGCCATTTCTGATGCAGGAACAGGACCTCTCCCCATAACTGATGGATCTACTCCTGCCCAACCGATTGAAACGACACGTGCCAATGGTTCTAATCCTCTTGATTTAGCCTCTTCAGAATCCATTAACAAACATGCTGTAGCTCCAGCATTTAATGGAGAAGAGTTTCCAGCAGTAATAACTCCTTCTTTTGTTCCCTCTCTTTCTTGATAACCTGCTCTTCCTCCTAAATCTTCACCATAAATATTTTGTTTCAAATAGAAGGGTCTTGATATTCTTCGCAATTGAGAAACTGTTTCTAAATTAGATTTTCGAGCGGCTTGATCTTTATCAATAACAATTTTTTCTTCCACAATTCCAGAAACATGACCTTCCATCGGAATTATTTCTCCATCCCATATACCACTGTTGAACCATCCTTCTTCTTGATATTTTACTGTCAAATTATGACTTCTTACACCAAATTTATCCATATCTTCTTTAGTGAAAAAAGGAGATTCTTCTTCATACAGTTTTTGAGCTGTTTGAAGCATATTTAGAGCATTTACAACATCATAATTAGGTCTATACCACTCACTTTTTTTACTGATCATATTTAAATTAGGTCTTACCCAATCATTTTGCATTGCTACTCGAGTCATATGTTCTGTACCACTTGCTAATACGCATTTACTATAACCTAACAAAATTTCCATAATTCCAATATGCATTGCAGAACCTGCTGAACCACATTGACGATCTACAAAAAGAGCGGGTACACTAGCAGGAAAATTTGCTAACCATAATGGAAGTCTACCTCCATATGTCCAATTTTCATAGACACCCATAGCACTTCCAATGGTAAATTCATCAATATCCTCCTTTTTTATTCCTTTTTTAGCTAATTTTCCATCAAAAAACTTCATCAATAACGTCGCAAGAAGTTCATCACTTCTTCTCTCTCCAAATACATCCTTTTCTGGTTGTTTCGGACGTGATCGGCTGAAAGGTGTTCTTGCATAATCTATAATCCAACATTCTCGAACATTTGTCATTTTGAATATCATCTCAATAAAAAAATATAGTAATTTAAGAAATTCAAAAAAAAAATTAAAGTTTTTGAAATTATAATTAAAGAATATCAATCGATAAGAAATTTAAACAATCAATTATAAAATCCTTATTATCTTTAATGTATTAAAATTATTATGAGTGATATGAGTAGTAAAAATAATAAAGAAATAAAGGTTTCTGTAATAGCTGGGAGTACATCTGATGAATCTGTATATAATAAAGCATTAGAAATTTTAAAAAAAGAAAACATATCCCATGAACTTAAGATTCTTTCAGCTCATCGGGATCCAGAAAAACTTGATAATTATTTAAAATCAAGTAAGGCTTTGATATATATAGCTGTTGCAGGATTATCAGCTGCATTACCAGGAGTAATTGCTTCAAAAACAGATAAACCTGTTATTGGTGTTCCTGTTAGTGCCAAATTAGGGGGATTAGATGCATTATTATCAATTGTGCAGATGCCCCCACGAATTCCTGTCGCTTGTGTAGGAATAGATAGAGGAGAAAATGCTGCTTACTTAGCAATTAGAATATTAAATTTAATAAAAGATTTATAAAAATTGGTTAATTAATATGTCAGAACAAGAATTAATTGAATCAGGAAAAAAAAAAGCAGCTATAAAAGCTGTAGAACAAAATGTAAAAAAAAATATGATTTTAGGCATTGGAAGTGGATCAACTATTGTGTATGCTGTGCAAAAAATAGGTGAAATGAATAAATTAGAAAATCTAAATTTAAAATGTATTCCAACATCATTTCAGTCATATCAACTAATAATTGAAAATGATTTAGAAATCACTTCAATTGATAAATTTCCTGAAATTAATTTAGATATTGATGGTGCCGATGAAATTGATGCTAATCTAAATTTAATTAAAGGAGGAGGGGGTTGTCTTGTACAAGAAAAAATTATTGCATCAAATTCAAATAAAATTGTGATAATTGCTGACTTTAGAAAAAATTCAGATTATCTTGGTGAGAAATGGAAAAGTGGTGTTCCAATTGAAGTTATACCAATGGCTTATATACCAATAATGAGAAAATTAAATTTACTAGGAGGAAAACCTATTTTAAGAATGGCAAAAGCAAAAGCAGGCCCTTTAATTACTGATAATGGTAATTTTATTTTAGATGTCGATTTTGGAATAATAAAGAATCCATCCTCCCTTAATCAAAAGATTTTACAGATTCCTGGAATAGTTGATACAGGATTTTTTATAAATATGGCTTCAGTTGCATATATAGGACAAAAAGATGGTACAGTATTAATTAAAAATAAATAATAAATTGAAAATAATAATTTAAAGATATACGAGTTATTCAATTTCAAATTTTTTTCCACAACTTGAACAGAATTTAGTATTTATCCTTGTTTTTTTCCCACAGAATGGACATAATTTAAATTTATTTGAATTTAATGAAGAAGGTGTTTCGGAATTTTCAAAATCATCTTCAGAGGTATTTGGCTCTCTCTCTTCTTCTCTTATCTCATCACTTTCGCTATAGTCGATTGCCTCGGCTCTTAATCTTTTCCTTCTTAATAAATAAACAATTCCCGTAAATCCAAAAATCCCAGCAACAATTGATATTGTGATGTAAACCATTAATGAATCAACTGATGAATCAACAATCATCACTATTACAAATGGATCAACCAAACTTGCTCCTTCTTTATCGATAACATTTATTAATAGTAGACAAATATAATCGTGTGATTGATCAGAGAGATCTGTAGATATGGATTTTATACCATCAATTGTTGAAAATTCCATAGTGTTTGGTATGATTAATGAGCCTTTATGCTTTTCAGAATCATAAATTAATTCCGAACTAATAAAAGAATTAGGAAATAGAAGCCATGGGATTCTTTTTCCATCAATTTCTTCCGAAACAGTAGTAATAAAAAATCCTACAGATACAAACAGTTCAGAATCATTATCAGGATAAATCCCACTATCATGTGCTAAGATTTCAAAAGTAATCTTATCTCCTTGATTACCATTTTGAATATAAATACTATTATCATCATGTGTATCAGAGAACTTTGTTTTTGTACTTTCTCCAATCTTAAGATATGATTGCGTTTCTACTATATTAGGCTCCTGATTATTTATTTTAAAGAAAATTCTTGGGGAATTTGAAGCAGAATAATTTTGATTGAAAGGAATTATATAAAAAATACCATATCCTGAAGTTGTTGTAGGTAAATTAAATGAACCTTTATATTTAGTTGGAATTAGGATAATATCTTGCTCTAAAATCCTTGTATAATTTATTATTTTTTCTCTATTATGAAATTTATTTGAGAAAAATGAGATATATGCACTGAAATTATTATCTAAACTTGTATTAAAGTTTCCCTCTAATGTTATTAATTCTCCTTTTTCAAAAGAAGTATATGGACCATAATTAAGAGAGGTAATTTTAGGAATTTCATTGGAATTATAGTACAATATTTTTAAGGATTTATTATAAGTTTTTGAAGAAATAGTTAATGTGACCTCAATATTATAAGGAATATAACTATAGAATGGTATTATAAAAGTATTATTATAGGCAATTCCATCGATATCAGATGAGAAAAATATTTTATAATTATATGAACCATTCGTTATTATAGCAGTTAGATTATTATTTAAAATAACATTATCAATTGGCAAATTGGAAGTATTATTTTTCATATAAACTGAGATATTTAACATGCCATTAGGAGTTTGTTCCGAATTTAATTGAATATTCATTGATACATCCTTTTTTTCGAAAAAGTAATTCATAAGATTATCCAGTAATTTTTGATGGTTTTGGGTATAATTGTCATTTCCAGTATCATAATAATCAAAAAACCAATGAAGATCACCAAATCCAACAAAACGACCTTTATCATAAATAGAACCATTATAAGCTACTGCTACTGTTTTGTTATCAATCTGAGCAATAGAATCTGTATCATCAGATACTTCAAATGTATTTCCATATAACCATTGAAATTTATCAACATCCTCAAAAATAGTCTCTGTGTTTACCGGAATTGCGGGTTGGGAATGAATAATAGTTCCAAGACCAATATATTCACCATTTATTATATTTTCTTCCAAAATCTGAGTGTTTAATGATAATTCTGAAAATAGATAATTTAAGTTATCTGAGCACATTTTTAAATGATCAGTTCCCAAAAATAAGATATTTCCTCCATTGTTAAAATATATTTTAAGATTTTCAATTTCTAGAGGGCTATATGGTAGAATAGGATTTTGTAATACAATTAAATCATATTGTGCTAATTTCTCTGCTGTTAAAATCGAGTTATCGTTGGATGCATTATAAAAAGGTTGCCAATATTCCATAGAGTAATCTGTTGATATATTCATGGTAGCCATATCTTTCATCACCTCGTAGGAATTAATCTGAGGAAAAGAAAAGCTTGGTTTTAGCCAATCATTAAGACCATGATAAGATTCCATTAAAACACGATACTCCGGTAATCTAATATCAAGAGTAATATTTACAAAATCAATAATTTCTCCTCCAATAATCAGATTGATAAAGAAATTCCTTGGCCCCGGATTAGCATCATTCTCTATTTTAATAGTTATTATTGTATAATTGATACCCGCATCATTAAATATAATTTTATTATTACTTAGTGATAGAGACACTCCAGAAATATTATTTGGAACGTTAAGATCAATTGTATTTACTCGACCAGATATAATAGTTAAATTAAAATCTTGAAAATCTCCAGGAAAATGTAATAAATCGAAAGGTTTTACAGGTAAAAGATCTGGAAATACTTTTGAAATATTATTTACATCAAGATTAGTGGAATTGATATATTCAAGGAAATCTAATGAGGCTGACACATTTATTAAGCCAGCTCCAATTTTAAGAAAGTCATTATCTTCAAAATTAGGTAATTTATTTGCGCCTTCTAAAAGGGCTATTCTTGCTGTTTCTGCTGTTATATTAGGAAAAGCTTGCTTGAGTAGTGCTATTGCTCCAGCAACCATAGGACATGACATACTTGTTCCACTTAATGGTATATAATCTGCTGACCCTGGAAAATTAAAAAACTCTTTAAGGAGTATCTTTTCTTTCTCTATAAGTGATCTTGGTGATGCCGTTGATATAATATCCACGCCTGGAGCAACAACATCAGGATAACCTATATAACTTAATGATGGCCCCCAACTACTAAACGATGCAAGTGCATTTGTATCATCAGTAGCACCAACACTAATAGTATCAATATGAGTTGCTGGGGTACCTCCTGTATAATAATTTGGGCCCGAATTACCTGCAGATACGACAAATATTGTCCCATAATCTTTTTTAGCATTTGAAATAGCTTGACTTAGCAATCTATTTTCATAGAATAAATCATCTCCAAAACTCATTGATATAATATCTGCCCCAGCACCACCAGAACTTATAGGTTTAGATGCCCACTGGATTGCTTCTATTACATCTCCATCTAAAATACCTCCACTAGCATTTCCTACATGTACATCAATTAATGACACACCTGGAGCTACTCCTCGATAAATTCCTCCAGAACTCTCACCACTACTTCCAATTATTCCCGCAACATGAGTACCATGACCATTAAAATCTGTTGATTCACCCTCCTCAATAAACCTTTTTGTATTAATAATATTTAAATCAGGATGACTATAGATACCTGTATCCAAAACTGCAACCTTCACACCAGTTCCATTATAATCTAAATTTTCAGCACCAATTGCTGGGATCCACCAATTAGGATAGTCATCTTTATTTAATGCGCTTATTTTTAAACTTTTATCTATTATTACAGGTGTAGTTAAAACTCTTGATTGATAAATTTTACTGATAAAGAGATCTTCTTCAATAATCGATTCTTTTTCAATTAACTCTTTTATTTTAACTTTTAAATAGACTGCATTAATAATATCATAATTACATAATATTTCATAATCAGAGAAGAGTAAATTGATTATTTCAATTCTTTTTTCCTTATCCAAATTTTTCTTAAATTCAATTATAATTTTGATATTACTATTATTATCAAGGAGCTTATTTTGATTAAATTCTATTAAATAATCTTTTAGAAAATGATCAAAAATCGACTCCCTATCATTAATGAGATAGTTATTCGATGAATCATAATTATTTACTTGATTATTGAGATTGAAATTAATATCGTCAAGATTTATTTTATCTATAGATATTTGATTTGCTTGAACATAGTTTATCTCGAAAATTGGAAAAATAATTTGACCCAAAAGCAATATTATAAAAATATATTTAGCTAAAATTTTAAAACGTTTCATTTTCAATAACTCTATTAATTATTATCTATTTAGGTTTTTAATTGTCTAGCGATTTCTTGTATTTATAATCTCTAGATTTTATTAAACATTTTTATTATTATTTAAAATAATCAAGTATATTTGTTTATGAAGAATAGATTAAACATTAATTTTTTTAAAAATCATTTATTACATATCTTACTTTATTATACTATATTTCTATGAATCATATTATATTGCTTTTTTTTAGAAATATGGGGTCGTGGATTAGTGGAAAATTGCAAAGATCCGCAATATCGCTTCCTTGGCATGGAAGAGATCGGGGGTTCAATTCCCCCCGACTCCATACATTCTGTATATACGTGGTATATACAATTCGTTCGATTTTTTTACCTTTAGGTAAAAAATTAGAGAATTGAGATTTTCTTGATTATGTAAAGTTATTTTACCAATTTTTAAAATTCTATTTATCAAACATCAGTTATAGGTGAGCTAAGAACTGGGTAATTAAAGATTTTTTATTTTTATATCTTGCTTATTAATTGTTCAATTAATATTAAAAAAAGAAGAAATCCCATATTTATTGATTTTATATGTTATTATTGTTTTTATTAGTCCTTTCATTTTTTTTATAAAGGATGAATGGAGAATAATAATGATTAAAAAGCAAAAAATAGTTCATACAAGAGATGAAAAAGTTCTAGAGAGATTTGAAATAATAAGTTATCAAGATACAAAGAGTACTTTATATTTCAAAATAGGAGGAAAAATTGATTCTTATTATCTTATGATATCAAAATATTATGACATAGAATGCAATTTTTCACTCCCAAATAATAAAGAATTCAAATTAATAGAAAGAAATAATAACGAATTTTATATAATAAAATGTAAGAAAAATAGGAATAAAAGATTTCAATTAACAATAAATAGTGTTAATAAGAATAAAATTGTTGGAGCTAAAAAAATAATTTTCTGGTTTAAAAAAGGTAGTACGATAAATAGTGAATATAAAAAAAAAAAAATAAATATATTAAAAGTTCATTGTGCTCCTTAATTATTTTTAATTTTATTTATTGATAAAATAAATAGAGATTTATAAAGAAGAAAGAATTCTAGTTTTTCTAACATTACATGATCATTTTTTAACACTATTATGATCCTTTCTAATCATATATAATAACTATATTATTCTATTTTCTACTCATAATTGAGTAAAAAATGAATCTAAACTCGAAGAGTTTAGGGTTGTCGATAACATTCTTTTTGTTATTGTGTAGAAGCATTCTACTATCACTTCCTTTGTGGTTCTATCTAATATAAGAATGCGGTTTCAACCTGTTTTATTACATTTCAGAAATAGGAATAAAAATTATCTAGGGCTGTAGAAGAAGGTAAATTTATTAGTAGGATTATTTATTTTTTAATTATATGAAAAATAAATGGGATAAAGAACATCTAAACATAATTTTTTTAGGTGATGAGTTCGATTTATCTAGCCATACATTAAAAAAAAGGTTTAATAAACTTCCTGTTTTGAGTTTAGATGAACATCCAAAAACAAAAGCAAATTTAGAATCTAGTAAATATAAATATAATTCAGATTATAATCTTTATGCACCCATAAGAACAATAGATTCTATCAAAGAAATTACTGAATATATTGATACATCCTTTCATTTTGATAATTTTAATTTTGATATAGAAGAATTACTCAAAAAAGATTATGATCCTCTTTTTCGATTTTTATGTGTTTGTTCAAAATGTAAAAAAATATGGTTTGACCATGAATTAAAATATATAAATTTAGGTGATGTTCGATATCATCATAGAATTTTTGGAGGAGGAGTTACTCCAATTATTCAGTATAATGGATTATGTACTAATTGTAACTCAGTAATTATTAAGTTTAATAATGAATATAATCCTATTCTCTTAATATAAATAAGTTATATATATCAAGGACTATAGAAGAAGGTGAACTTATTAAAGGTCTTAAAATTAAGTAAATACTCATCGTAATCACCTATTTCTATCAAGAAAGAGATTGATGATTTATGATTAGAGAGAGATATGGGTATCATTATGGGTGAATCACCCCATTTTGGCCAGAAATAGAATAACGGAAATCTCTTAACCTTTTTATTTAAGCAATATATAAATGATGGATTTAGTGAATGATGATTAGGGTCCTTGGAATAAACATAGAACTTAACAAATTTTTTTCCATGTCCTGGTATTATTAGTTTAACTTCCCCTGGACCTAATTCCTTATAATTTTCATGATACATAAGGTCTGGAACACTTTTTCCTCCCAATCGTTTTCCATTTGTCTTTTCTGCTATAAAATGCTCCAAAACAAAACAAGTCCTCAAATTATCATTAACTAACTTATCTCCTGACCTGTATTTTTTTATGATCTTATTAATAGTGGTTAAGGATCCTCCATTATTATCTCGAATTTCCCGCTGGCTGAGCCCAGAAACCCAATCATACATGATACTTGAATGGTATATTTTTTCTTATAGAGAGATATCCTATAAATTCAAATTATAAAAGGATTGAACAAATTCGGGAAAAGAAGTATCTTTTGTTATCTGGGGAATATTAACTGTCTGATAAAACCTTGGATCATGTTCTATGCTTTCTAAATATTTCTCTTCACTTCTTTCGATATATTTTTCTTTATTCAATTGGTTTGTTTTAAACCTCGATTTAATAACAGATACAATTTCAGAAAGAGTATCCTGAAATTCGAGGTATCCTTCCTTATCATGATCAAATAAATATCCCCTTGCTTCCTGAATGGTGAGTTTTGGACCTAAATTCGTTGCTAATTTCTGGATAATAGGTTCCATTCTCTCTGCTTTCCTGTTTAGTTGCCGAAGTCCTGCATCAAAACTTTGGTTTGAAAAATATTTTGATATTTCTTCTGTCCACCAGGGAATTATTTTCTTAAGTGGTAAATATAGCTTACCCTCTGTTATCCCTCTTTTCAAGAAATCAATATGGGAAAATCGGAATAAACACCAATCCTTGTTAAAGAGTCGTGTAAGATAATTCTTGTATTTTTGGGCGAATTTATCTGTCCTATCTTCTTCAATTTCTCCATGGGTATGGGTTTTATAGAACCAGAAAAAAATTTTTATCCTTAATCGCTTTAAAACTCCTCCATGATCATCGGAATTGATAATGGCAACTACATTATGGTGTCGTATATTCACGATCGATTTTATGATATTCTGGGCATTTTTTTCAAAGTACGATTTGGCATCGAGGGTAAGGTATCCTTCATTAAAACAGAGAAAATCATAATTTTCAACTTCGCTGAGTCTGTCAATGATCCTAAATTTTTTATAAAGATCTCCTGGTACTGTTCGTTTTAATTTTTTCAGTAGATCATCCGGTGCCTTGAAAAATGCAGTATTCCTATAGTCAGGTGCTATATCTAAGAGTAATTAGTTTAACTTGAATAAGTGAGCTGACTTTCCACTTCCATAAAGACCTTTTGTATAACATGGACCTCCAAGATTTTTGCCGATATCCTGTAATACTTCCAAAAACTCTTCTGTTTTATCTTCTAAAAAGAGCTTATTTGTATACTCATCTGCATCATAATATTCATACCCCCCGAAATCTATTAGAAATCACCTTTTTTACATTATATTTTTAAATAATAACCTTATTTTCTCGATTTTTTTATAATAAAATAGGTAAATATCGATGAAATAATGATAAACATAATTGTACCAAACAAAATTATCCCGATCCCCACATGGATATATTGTCCGGGAAGAAATTCCACCGGATCCGGGTAATAATGTTCGGTCATACCATACAAATACATCATTACGATAATATAGGGAATTGAGACTCCAATATACAGTACAATCCCCTTAAAATTCATTTCTTTTTTCCTTAATTTTCTTGTCTGTCTCATAAAAACCACTTTTTTAATTAGTTACAATATATCTCGATAAGATATTGGCAAGGGCAATTGATAGAAATGAAACACTAACCCAAGCAACAAAAAAGTCTATGGAGAAAAGTATTTGGTTCAAATACTTTCAAGAGTATTACAATGCTCACTGGTTCATTATTATTTGGCAGTTTAAGCCTTGGTTCAATTTTAGCAGGAATAACCAATATAGGAGCAGGAGTATTAAGTGATATTAAAAGTATTAATGTAAATTATGCAAAACAAATAGCAACATTAATGGCAAAACGATCTGGTAAAATAGATAGTCAAAATAATAAAGATAATGACGTGGATACTCTTAAAGATGAGTCTGCTAAACCCAAGGAATTAGATAATAAAGCGAATGATATTGAAAATGACCAGAGAAAAAATTCTGATAACACCAGGAAAAGCACTGTTGGAATTCTTCCAAAGATTGGTAAATTAGGAAGCCAATTAGCTAACAAGTTCAAATTTTTTGCTCTTAGAGACCTTGCTAAGAAATTGTATAATCCTGATTTTCAATTCAAACAAGAACTTGTTGAAAAGGTTAGATTAATTTTGAAAAAATGGGAATTGCGAAAGTAGTTGGATTTTCTATGACAGGAAAATTAGATAATGGTGCGAAAGTTGCTTATGCTCCAAATGAAAATGGAGAACCTTATAAAATTGGAGATATAATTGTTTTTGAAAAAGATGGAGTATATATTATTTATGAAATTGTAGGCATAGACCAAGATAGTGAAACTGGGGAGATAAAATATACAACAAAAGGAGTGAATAATGTAAATATTGATTTTAATTCTGTTTTCTCATATCAAATCCGTGGAAAAGTTATAGATATGTCAAAATCAGAATTATTAGCTTTTACATATATGGCAGAGCAAGGAAGAATTCCATGTATTAAAGCTCGTGCAAGTGATAACCCTAGCGCAGGTGAAATTATGGTAAGGAGAATGGAAGAATTAACCGAGAAAATATTTAGAAAGATAACTGAGGATTCCGATAATGATTTTTGGCTTAAACTAGGAAATGAAATAGCAAATGATGTAATAGATTATGAGACATATAGAAGAAATAGAGATATAACTATGATTGATTTATATGAGAAGGAAATTAAGTCAAAAATAACGAGAATGCTTTTATTAGAGAGTTTAGAATTATCTCCAAAATTTAACATTGGTAATTTAAATATTCAAGATGGAAGTATAGATGCTATTGAAAATTTAAATTTTCTGCTTGAACTCAAAAAAGATTATAATATAATACCTTTAGAATATCGAGGAATAGATTCACCTGAAATTCTATTATTAGATAGAGTTACAGATTATCCAGAAATAAAAGAGGATAATCCTCATTATAATGAATATTATCAAGCATCTGGATATTATGATTCTATAAGGAACAAGATTGTTATTGCTACAAACCTTGATTTAAGAGCAGAAGCAATAAATACAGGATCATTAATTGCTCATGAAATGGGACATTATGTATATTTTGTTGTATATAATATTGATTTTATAGAAGAATTGTATTTATTATTTCAATCAATAAGGCTTGATTTACTTACTACTGGATATGCTCAGGCGTTTACAAATAAACAAGAACTTTTTGCAGATGCATTTGCAGAATTCTATACGGGAGAATTACGTCTGAGTCGTATGGCGTCGAATCAATTAAGGAAGGATCGTGGAATGATTGATATAGGGGAAGATGAAATATCAACTTATGGGATGTTAATAGAATTTGGTCTAAATGACTTTTTAGAAAAATATTTAATTAAAAAAATATAGAATTCTAGATTTTTATAATATGAAATAAATAAAATACTGATAATACATATATTATACAATGTAAAAGGAAATTATTATATGATAGAAGATGATTTTATTTTTATAATATTTGGGGAAAAAGCTGTTCTTAGAGAGGGTAAAATTGTAAAGATTGGTAAAGATTTTAAAAAAAAAAAAGATGATATTGAATTTTATATGGATAAAATTGTAAAAGTACCTGAGCAATTATCAAAAGAAGAAGCAGAAAAGTTAATAAGAGAAAAAAAAGCATATAAATTTAATCCATCTAGAACTGTTGATGAAATAACAAAAAAAGTATTTAATGAATACAAAGGACAATTATCTCATAAAGAAATTAAAAATAAAGTCATGATGGAAGTACGAAATTTAATAAAAATAAGAGATAGTAATATCTTTAGTGAAAATATTATGACTTATCAAAAGGCATTAAATCTATTTAAAAAAAAAATGAAACAAAAGATAAAAAATAAAGAAATTGGAAAAGTGGACTAATTTTAGGAAACCTTAGATTTCTACTAATTTTTATTTAATAAACTTTATTAAAATTAACCATTTCATTAATTTATCTTAAAGTATAAAGAAGAACTTAGAAAAATATTATATCTCTATTTTATATTTATATTCGGGAGAGTAAGAAAGTTATAGATGCTGGTTTTAAGGATCTTATTAAAAATACCAATCATATAAAATAGAAATGATATTTAAATATCATCAATAAATATTTTTCCTCAATTTATCACACGTTCTGATAAAATTTATATTTGGGTTTAGCAAAATATCTTGACAATAGACTTTTTGAATTTGGGATAATCTATAAGAAGGAGAAAAATATAATCATAAAGGTTTAATCCTCAAAAATATCTTCATAATTCATTTTTAGTGCTTTTGATATTTTTCTTAAAAGTTCTTTATTAAATTCTTTAGATATGCTATTTTCATCAATTTCACTTAGGGAGACTAATTTATTGTAATCAATATTAAGTTCCTCTGAAATATCTTTCAATTCTTTCAAGGATAACGATTCTAATTTAATTTTCACAAAAGGTACTAAATAAAATATTTGATTCAATGGTTTATTTAATAATTCGGCAATCTTGAATGATAAGGTAAGTGAAGGATTATAATCTCCTTTTTCTAGGAATTATACGGTTTGGCGAGACACTCCAATTAAATCTGCGAATTCTTTTTGGGTTAACCTTTTTTCCTCTCTAAATTCCTTTATTTTAGACTTTATAACTATTTTAAATTTCAAATCCCATCAGAACCAATTAATATTAAAAAATATCAAAAAAATAAAATTATTGCTACATATTAAATTCAATCTTTATATATAAGAATACATTTTAATCCCAATTTTAAGGGATTGACCAAAACGGAGGACTATAATAATATCTCGGGTAGAAAAAAATATTTAGGAATCCTAAGAAGAGAAGTAAAGCTTAATTCTCATCCTTTTTTTTCATAATTTCACCTACAACTGAATCGATATCATACTCTTTCAGCCATTGATTTCGTTCTTGAGTATAATCTCCCATACCTGATTCGAATTGATGCAGAAAGCGAACCATTCCAACGGGACCTAATGCATTATTTAGCGCTTCAATTCCTTTTTTTCGTATTTCACTAAGATTCATTTCCATAATTATAAAACCTCCATAAGAAATAATGTTGGACTACATATTTTAATTTTTTTAAAGAATTCTATAAATTTTTGATACTTTTTAATAATTTCTTTATCTGTTGTAATCATATAATCTGAATTCATTAATTCCGCTGCAGCAATATGAAGCGAGTTTAGAGGCTTTATACCTTTTTTTTCAATCATTTTTGCTCTTTGGACTAATTTATTTGTTATACTTTGTTTTTTCGAGATCAATTGAGTGAAGTTTTCCACCTTTTTTTTCCGTTCTTTATCAGGTATTTTGGATATTTCAAAATCGATAATATCACTTCCCAGTAATTCCCAATGTTGAGACTGTATCTTCGAAAGAATTATTAAAACAGCTTCAGATTCAAGATGGATTTTTTCTTGAGTTTGATCATCAAAAGGACGATTAAAACAGCAAACATCAAGATAAATTCTCATAATAATTTAATTAAGGTTATATTTGAATTAATAATTTTTGAGACGACTAATAATAAAAAATATATATAGTTCTATTGAACATCGCAAAGAAGCAACAATTATGGATTCTAAGTCTTACTTGAGTTTGTTGTGGATCAGACAATATAAAGGTTAACTATTCGAAAAACTGAAGAATATTCCTAATTATCAATAAGAGTAGAAAGAATATACTTGTTTATGATCTATATTAAATTATAGATGAAATAATTTCATAATATTTTCTTAATATCTTCCAAAGTTAAATTTGAGGGAATATTTAGCTGAGACATCTTAAGAATAAGATCATGTATTGAGATTCTTGCTATTTCTGCTGCACGTTCAATAGATATTTCTTTTATCATGTATTTTTGGAGAGCAAAATTTAAACGCTCTTGCTGTAGACCTTCAATTGATATTTTTCTTACTAATGCTGATCGATCTAAATTCTCTTGTTCAGCAAGTTCCTCAAATTCTTTAATTAAATCTTCATCTAATCTTAAATTCATTTGTTTGGTCATTTATTTTCTCCTTCTTTCTTTTCTTTCCTAATTTGATTAATTTCTTTTGCTTTATTATATATAAGTTTTACAATTTCGGATTTTAATGTTTTAATTTGAGCAAGTTTATTTAAAGATACTTTAAATCTCTTAAAATTAATAATAGATTCTTTAAAAAGATCTAATAATATTACTTCGGACGTTTTAGGTTTCATCATCAAAACTTTCTTCTATTACATTTATTTCCAGAATTCCTTTGATATCTTTATATCCCACCTTCATTCACATTACCGTTGCAAAAAATCTGGACATTATTGGACATCCAGCTTGAGGGCCAGCAACGGGCGGCCTCGAGAATGACATGTAATCATCTCGAAATGCAAATGATGTTATTCACGAT
>CAZGJX010000087.1:0-18539 GCA_964525635.1 uncultured archaeon | reverse complement strand
TGACATTTTTAATTACGCAAAACCCTGACAAAAAATTTGTCCACATAACAAAAAATGAGAGAAAAAATAAAAAAAATAAGTATGATAATTGGAATAATTTTAATGGCATTTGGAGGATTATATGCAACAGTTTATGGAGTTTTGTCTCAGGTAGGTTCAGGATCATCTGGTTTATTAAGATCCGCAATTATTTGCTTTATTATATTTGTAATTGGAGGGATAATAATGTTATTATATTTAATAAATTTTATAATAGAAAATAAAGATGACAAGCAAATTTTGACACTAACTTTAGGAATCATCTTTTTAGTACCTGCTGCAGTTCTAGCTATACTATTTTCTTATATATATCAAGAGAAAATGATTATTCCTTGGGCATTAATACTAATTAGTATAATTTTGGCTATTTGTGGAGGTTGTCTAATTATTATTCCAAGAATTACTGGACTTTTGGATTGGATAAAAGAAAATCATATGATAATAATTATTATAATAGGAGCAGGATTAACGTTAATTGGATTATGGCCAATCTTCCAATATTTAAATACTAAATATAATAAAGATTTTACTGAATATCCTCCTGCTGATTCTTATTTAGTAAGTTATATATTAATTCCAATAGGAATTATAATTATTGCAATTTGGATATCAATTTGTATAATAAAAATAAAGAATTATTATAAGTTAAGAGGTGAAATTAGAAATTAGAGAACCTATAAAAAGAATATTTTTTGGAATTGGAATATTTTTAATGGTAATTGGTGGTTTTTATATGTTTTATAGTGGATTATCGTTGTCTGCTGCTACTGATTCATATTACTAGATTCCAGAGGTTATAATAACCGGTCTTGTCATAATTACAATTGGGGGATTAATAATTATCATCCCAAACGTAAAAGAGATCTTTAATTGGATTAAAAAATATAAAAAGATCATAACTCTTGCGATTGGATACGGAATAATTGTTTCTGGAGTAATATGTTTAATGCCTTATTACATTCCCGAAGACTTCCCCGATAAAACTGTTAAAATTCGTTTTCTAACTGGAATAATTCTGATCTGTATAGGATTAAGTATAATTTTAATTTGGGTAATAGTATTTTTCATTTTAGATAAATCGAAAAAAAAACCATTAAAGAATGAGATAAATAAGTTTTCAGAAGAAAATCAAGAATATATATTTGTAAATTTAAAAAAAATAATTAAATTATATTTTTAATATTTCTTTTTATAATTCACTTCTAATTTTCATAAGAATTTTTCCAAGATAATTCTTTCCTCTCCCTTCATAAATGCCCCAAAATGTATCTCCCCAATAATTTCCTTCAATCAATTCTAAATCTCCGGTCTTTAATAATGCTTCTTTTAATTTTTCATGATCTTTAAATTTAATGCGAATCAATTCTTCCATCAGATTTAATTTTACTTCTTCCCAATCTGCTCTTAATTTGATTCTATGGCCCATCTTTTTTGCTAAACCAGGCTTCTTAGTTAATGCAATTTCTTTTCGCTTTTCTATATTAAATGTTTTTAAAGCTTGAAATGCATGTTCTACAGAAGGATATTTAATTCCTTCATAAACAATACCGCATGGATAGAAATTTGATAAGAATTTATATTCTTCAGTAAATTTTTCGATTTTTTTTACCATAATATTTCTTTTTTTTAAAAATGATTCATATTGTCATTGATTTTTACTGTATGAATAATTTTAATAACAATAAAAGAAAATGTTTTGAATAATCATTAATTTTTTGAAGATTTTCTCAATAAATAAAAAGATTAATTATAAGAACTAAAATAAAAAAAATGAGAAATAATTATTGATTTAGTTTTTCTATAGACGCATAATATCCAGTATTTTTAAAGGTTAATATAATTTTATCCTTTATATCTTCTTCAATTTTAATTTCAATAAAATCTTCTAATTTGATTTTGTCCCTTGTTTTTTTAATATATAAAATTACTGAAATAGAGATAATAAGAATAGCTCCTGCTAATCCCATTATATATGAGGTAAAAAGGAAAATAATAATACCGGCAAAAATCATACTTATGATAATTGAATTTATAAAAATTATACCATATTTAGATGCTAGTCCCGTATTAATCTCTATTTTGCCTTGACAAGAAATGCAGATTGGTAAAGAAAAAAGATAATTATTTCTATATGATTTTTTAGTTGTAAATCTTCCATGTATTGTCTTACTAAATTTAGTATCGGTTGGTTGTCCACAGATTAAACATAGATTTGGAAATAAAATTTTTTCTGGATCCTCAAACTCAAGAGTTTTTTTATTATATATATCTTTAAATGAATTTTGTCTTTCCATTTTATAGAAACCCCCTACATTTAATACAAAATTTATTTTCTTTATTATTTAATGTTCCACAGTTATTACATATTTTGAATCCACTGGTTAAATTTTGTGATGATTCAGGAGATTTAATATTTTGAACATTATCTAATAAGAATTGTTTACCACAACCTACACAATATTTATTTTCTTGATTATTAGTTTCTCCGCAGGAAGTACAGAATTTTCTTTCACTAATTTCATGTAATAATTGTCCTGTTTGAATTGAATCTGTTGGAAATTTATCTCCACATTTAACACAGAAAAGATAATCTTTTTCATTAGGCTCTCCACAATTTTTACATATAATAAATTTGGAAATTCGAGTGTATGAATAAGGTTGTTGATAAAATTGTTCTGCTGATTTTTCTATTTTCTCAGTTTTTAATATATTAAAATTGGTGATATTGGGCTTAACATTAAAATTATATTTGTTTTCTTTTTCTTTTTTATGTTTTTTATAAGACATATAGCTTATAATTGAAGATATACCTACAATACCAAAAAACACAATTCCTAAATAATTCAATATTATTGTAACTATAGAAGATCGTGAATCTAATGGATCTGAGCCAAACATTATCTCTAATCCATCTGAGAACCCATCTCCATCCGTATCTGATTTTGTCGGATCTGTTTTATAAACATTCAATTCCTTTCCATCTGATAATCCATCTCCATCCGTATCACTTAAAATTGGGCTTGTTTCTCCATAAAACTCAACTAGATCGTTTAGTCCATCGGAATCGCTATCTATAGATCTTAAATTCATTCCATAATAAATTTCTGTAACATCATCAATTGAATCAAGGTCATAATCACTCGAATTAGAACTACTTAATATTATCAAATTATTACCTTGAATTTCTGCAAATATCCCATATCCAGTTAAATAATTAACACCATTAAGTTGGGAAATACCACTATATAACTCGAATCCCGTATCACTCATTGCATTAGGAATAATATCTTCAATTTCATAGATTGTATGGGTTGTATTGACGAAACATGTTACAACACTCAGATTTTGAATTTGACCATTTCCATGGAGAGAAAATGAATAATTTAATGAATTAGTTAAATTGTTTAGAGTAATAGAACCTAGTGAAGGGTATAGAACATTTTCACCAGAAATCCCATCAGATGCATTAGGATGAGAGGTATACCCTAGACCACTCGAATATGAAATAGTATTTGTACTAGTATATGAAAACATTTCTTCAACAGAAATAACATCATCTTCATTTGAATCTATTGCATTATCCTTAGATAATAAAAAATAATTTGTAAATATCCCATGTCGTAAAGAGTCATCTTCTAAACTGAATTCATCTTCTTCACAAGCGGTCATGATATACCTACCAATATTTTGAACTTCAGGAATTATCCCACCACTGTTACAAGAATCAATAACTACATATTTTTCTGAACAATTTAAATTGTCTAATTTAGAATTAAGGAGTGAATCGAGATAATAATTTTGAGGTGAGGATGGAATTGAGTCGTATGAACATAAGAAATGTGATCCATTATATGTTTCTACTTCATATTGATCGATTTCAAAACCCCAACCTGTTATACTACTATCGGTATATAAATTCACACAAAGAGTGTTATCATCAAGAAGTGGAATCCAACCTGACCATATATTACTACTAAAACCAGTATATGCGTCATAATAATAACCACTATAAAGATCTGTATCCCCTATATAAACAACATCATAACCATATTCTACACTTATTTGAGTGAAGTGTACCCTCATATAAGCTGCATTTGGGTGAGTTATTTCCCATATATTATCATAATTATCAGTATATGGATGAGGGGAATTAATAGAATAAGAATGAACTCCAGCATTCTGAGTACCTGCACCACCATGACCCGAATAATAAAAGAAAAAGATATCATTTTCAGTTATAGTTGATGCAATTTGATCAAAAGCATTAGATATAGCACTTTTTTTAGCATTAGAATCTTATAAATATATAATATTTTCTCGCTTAAAGTTAAAATCGTTAATTAATAAAGAATATACATCTCTCGCATCATCATCACAATAAGAAAGATCATTAATCGATCCTGGATAATCAGAAATACCAATGATTATAGCATAAGCATTTATTGGATCTAAATAATCTGATATTTTCAACTCGGATTCATTATTTTTTCCTTGAATATTTTGATTAAATAATCTAGTTTCAATGTTTGAATCAGAATAGAAATATATGAAAAAACCAATTACAATGGAAGAAAATGCAATCAAAAAAAACAAAAATAATATTGATCTTGAATTATAAAATTGTTTGTTAGATTTTTTCATTTTCAATTTTTATTGGATTGTTTTTAAATTATACATATAACTCTTTAGTTTTTAATTTATTTATTATAAGATCTTCATCTATTTTTTATATTAAAATTGCATGTATAAACAAACATATCTTCAATTTATCTCAGAAGAGATAACATAAAAATAAATTATTATAAAAATAAAAATAAGAATCATCATAGAAACTCATTCTTTAATCTTGAGAAAATTACTGATAAAATTATAAGAATCCCTAATAATATATAAGCTGCATCAAGATTCCATGTAATAACTAATCCAACAAGAGGATAAAGAATTGCCTTTAGTATACTTTCAAACATATTAATAGTACTTAAGACTGTTGCTCTATTATCAGTTTTTATTTGATGGTTTATACCTTTAATAAATAAAATATTACGAGATAAACCTATACCTATAATAATAATAATTAAACATACACTCACAGGTATAATTTTAATATATGCCATTAATATAAATAAAGCTCCAGGAATTATCGTATAAAAGTGGATAAAAAGGCTCTTCTTCTGTAATTTCTTTTCAATATATGTTAAGATGTTCGTAAAAACTACTTGTGATATTGTCATTAATGTAGCCACTATACCATAGTATCGAATAGGGATATTTAATATTTCTAAATATGGTTGACATGTCCATATTAAAAAGAAAACTAATGCATCAACGAGAATATATTCTAGACCTAAAATTCTTAATATTCTATTTTTCCTAAGTTCTTTTAAACCTGATTTAACAATTTTATAATAATTATCCTGTTTTGTTATTTCTATGGTTTCATTAGGTTCCTTAATTGTGAGTGCAACTATTGCGGCAAAAGAGAAAGGTAAGAACATTAAAAACATTGACATTTGGATTGAAATGAATTCTGCAATAATTGAACCTATTGGAGCAGATATACTTAAACTTACCATAAAAAATGTTCGAATATTACCCATTTTTTTTGTTAGTTGGTCTTTTTGATCTAATTTCTTCAATGTGTCGTACATAATCGCTTGATCAGTACCTGAAATAGATGCCATTGAAAATGCAAAAAAAGTTTCTCCAATTATGAAATTAATAATACTTGGAAAAATTGAATAGATCATCGCTCCAATAGCTCCAGATATAGCTCCTAATAATAATGAAAACCTACGGCTTGTTAGATCTCCTAGAGCTCCGCATGGTATTTCAAATATTAATAGCATTATCATAAAATAGCTCTGTACGAGCATTGCTTCAAAGAAAGTTAATTTACCCCAGTCGGTAAAAAATGGAATTAAAACTCCAGAAACCATAAAAAAATTCATTAAAAATTGAAATAAATATAATTTTTTTATGTTTCCTTTCCAATGATTTAGTTTCATTTGGTTATAATCTTTACCTTTCCCCTGATAAGAGGGGGAATCGGCTTTCTTATCTTTATTCTTAAATCGTATTTTTTTTTCACCTTGATAATTTTTAAAGTAAAAATAATTATTTTTATCTCTTATGATTGGATTAGACAAAAGTAAAAGGTAAACAATGTGAATAATGTATATATTGAGTAATACAATACAGAAGATTATTTCTTCATAGTTTAATAGTAATCATAGTAAAAAACTTAAAGTTATACTTGAAAGGTATAGATATAGAAGTTTAAGTATTTTTGATTATAGATCAAATAATAATAAACTCTTTTGAAATCATGAATAATACCATATCAGGATTGGGTACAAAATAAAAATTAGAGATCTTTCTGTTCAATCCGTTTTCTTTTTTATTCATAGAGATCAATATTATTTTTACTTATTTTTATAAATTTATGTTTATTTTTAAAAATATTCATTCTATCGTGCTTTTGTGGGATAAAAATGGGATTTATGATTAGTGGATTAGTGTTTTTATTGACAAATTCAATTAAAATAAGATAAAAAACTTTAACTTGATTTTATAGTTAAAACTCTTTGAGTGTTTTAAAAAGATAAATGAATAATGATAAGCGATAAAATTAATAAAAATTATTAATAGTAATTACTAAAATAAATTACTTTAAATTAGAAATATTAAAAATTCAATCTCATGCTAAATGGAGGATAAAAAATAAAAGGGTGTTAAAATGTCTGAAGAGCAGACCAATGATATTAAGATCGCGGTTTTTGTGTGTCGGTGAGGTATTAATATAGCAGGAATATTAGATATACCAAGAATAGTTGAGGAAATTAATAAGATTTCGAATATATGGGCTTATGAATATTTATCAATGTGCACTGAAGGGGGATCATCTTATTTAAAGGAACAACATGAAGAAATCCATTTTGATAGAGTTGTTATAGCTGCCTGTACTCCTAAAACACATCAACCTGTTTTCCATGCAATGTTAGAAGAATTAGAAATTAGACCTAGATATTTAGAATTTGTAAATATAAGAGAACATTGTAGCTTTGTACATCAACAGAAGAAAGAAGAGGCTACGTTAAAAGCTATTGAATTAATAAAAGCAGGAATTGCGAGGGCCCGTTTATTAGAAGATGTAGCAACTAAAATAGTTCCAGTAACTCCTGTAGCACTTGTTGTTGGTGGTGGAATTGCAGGATTATCTGCTGCTATAGATTTAGCTGATGCAGGATTACAAGTACACTTAGTAGAAAAAAATACTACCATTGGTGGTCGTATGTCCCAATTAGATAGAACCTTTCCTACAGATGATTGTTCTATTTGAATTCTCGGTCCTAAAATGTTGGAAGCAAATCGTCATAAAAAAATCAATATACTAAGCTATAGTGAAGTTGTAGATATAGATGGATATATCGGGAATTTTAAAGTAAAAGTAAATAGAAAGGCAAGATTTATTGATGAAAATAAATGTACTGGATGCGGATCATGTACAGAAGTTTGTCCAATCTATGTTCCCAATTACTTTGATGAAAATCTATCAGTTCGAAAAGTAATAGACAATGCATTTGCTCAGGCAGTTCCAGCTGTTCAAGATATTATAAGAAATTCTTGTGTAGAATGTTTTGCTTGCGTTGATGTATGTGAAAATGATGCTATTGATTTTAGTCAAAGAGATCAAATTATAGAACTTGAAGTTGGAACTATAATTGTGGCAACAGGTTGGGACCTATATAAAGGAGATGATTATGGATATGGAACTTATGAGAATGTTATCAATCAGATTGAATTAGAACGGATTCTTGCCCCTAATGGACCTACTTATGGTCATCTTATAAGACCTTCTGATAAAAAACGTCCTACTAAAATACTTTTTATAAATTGCGTTGGTTCTAGAGATGTTAAAAAGAATGCTTACTGTAGTGTGGTATGCTGCAATTTATCATTAAAGAACTCAAAACTTATTAAATCAGAATATCCAGATTCTGAGATTATTTGTACATATATTGATATAAGATGCGCTGGTAAAGGCTATGAAGAATATTACAGAAGATCTAGAGATGCAGGAATTATATTCCTAAAAGGACTTATTGGTAGTATGAGAGAGGATTCTTTAACAAAAAATTTAATCGTTCAATTTGAACCCGTTGGAACTGATACTGTGATATCAATGGAGTTCCATATGGTTATTTTATCTTCAGCTTCACTTCCCTCTCAAGGTACTGTAGAAATTGCTAAAGTATTAAATATGGAGAGAAGCCCAGATGGATTCTTAAAAGAATATCATGCACGACTTGATCCAATAAGTACCAAAGTTCCGGGAATATATATTTGTGGTTCTGCTCAAGGTCAAAAAGAAATCGACAAGTCAGTAAGTCAAGCTAAAGGAGCAGCTTCTTCAGCGGCAATCCCAATGATTAAAGGAGATTATACAATGGAATTAATAAGAGCATCTCCTACGGATGAACGTTGTGCAAAATGTTATAAGTGTATAGAAGCATGTCCATATTCAGCTATCTCAGTTAATAAAACGAGTAATATAGTTGTAGATCTTATTAATTGTCGAGGATGTGGAATTTGTGCTGCTATTTGTCCATCTCAAGCTATAGAATTAATATACTATAGGGATAATCAATATATGGCATATATAGATGAATTACTTCCATTAAATGATTAAAGAGGCTTAAAAAAAATGAATAATAACGGAGATATAAAGATAATAGCGTTTTTGTGTTGGAAATGAGGATATGGTGCTGGAGACATGGCAGGAACTATTCGTGCACAATATCCTCCTTCAATAAGGACAGTTCTTGTACCTTGTACTGGTAGAGTAGGATCAGATCTCGTTATGAGATCATTTGGACGTGGCGCTGATGGTGTCCTTGTTGTTGGATGATACCCACGCGAATGTGACTATGAAACAGGTAATTATTTTGCTTTTCGAGAGCTTGAATATATTAAAGAGATCCTTACAACTGTAGGAATCAATGATAAAAGGATAAAAATGGAATTTTGTAGTGCAGCAGAAGGCCAAAAATTTCAACGAGTTGCTAAAGAATTCGATAAACAAATAAAGGAACTTGGTCCGAATCCTATAAAAAATGATACACAAAAAAAGAAGAAATAAATGTGTTATCTTATGAAATGAGATTATAAAATTTAGAATCTTGTCGAAGAGATGGAAGCCCCATTTATCACATTTTATTGAATAAAATACTCTTAATAATTATTTAAATCAATAGAATATAGAATATATTTTTAAAAATTATAAATTATATATATTTGAAATTAACAAGAATAATCAAATTTGAGTTGTAAAGCTTTGGATATAATAGCTCAATATCTATTTAAAGAAAAGGATTTTCCTAAATTATTATCGACCTTGATAAAGGAAAAAATCGTTGATAAAATTATAGGAGCTAAGATTAAGGTAAATAAGAAATCAGGAGAAGAGGATAGGTTTACAATTACTCCTGAATTATGGGATAGTCCAGAAAAGACTGAAAATTTCCCCCTATCCAATCTTCTTGCTTATGGTTATTCAAGAACAGATTCTGCTTCAAAATTTTTACATAAATCTGTTCAGGGCGCCAAAAGTGAAAAAATAGGATTAATTGCTCGACCATGTGATACAAGAGCACTAATAGAGCTTGCTAAAATTAAACAAGTCAATTTAGATAATCTATTTATTTTTGCTTTTGAGGATCGAGGAATAGTATTAAATGTTTCAAAAGAGATTAAAAAAGAAAAAAATATCGATCCTTTAAAGATCACTAAAGAAAAAGTTGGTGATAAAAAATTAATTCTATTATTAAAAGATGGGAAGACAAAAGAAGTAAACATTGATGTTGCTGAAAATTGTTCTAGATGTACAAGAAAAATCCCAATGATTGCAGATATTTCTATAAGTGATATTGGATTACCTATTGATTCAGATGAGCTCATTATTAAAATTTATTCTGATAAAGGCAATAACTTATTGGAGAAATCTGGCATTAAAACAACGAATCTTAATGATAAAATTAAAAAAGATCATGAGAACACTTTAAATCAAATACTAAAAACAGCTGAAGAAAAAAGAATAAAAGATCTCAATGAATGGAAAGAAAAACCTCAAGCAGAAAAATTAGAGTTATTGAAGAAATGCACCATGTGTGGTATGTGTATTCGAGGTTGCCCTGTTTGTTATTGTGTTGATTGTATTTTACAAAAGAAAAGAAAAGACAAAAATATAGACAATATTACATATCAATTAACTCGGATTGCACATGATGCGGATAGGTGTATAGAATGTGGGAATTGTGATAATAATTGTCCTATGCATTTACCATTATCATTATATTTTCAATCTCTTAATGAAGTTTTTAAAGAGAAATTCAATTATACTCCTGGAGAATCTATTGAAGATATTCCATTCAGAAGTGCTAGTGCTATTAAACAAATGGAATTAGAAAGATAAAGCTTTTTTTTATTTCTTATTTTTATTTAATTACTTGATAATTCTGATAAAATAATTCATATTTTAAGATGATATAGACTGGATTTAAATAAGGATTTTATTAAAATTGAAGATAAAGATAAGTATCTTAATATTTTTATTGAGAAGTTTATTGATAAATTATTAATAGATAATTCATTATTGTGGAATTCCCTCAAAGTTATAGTAAAAACAGCTAATTTAAACAGATTAAAAGAATTAAAAGTCAATAAAAAAGAAGAAATTTTATTATATGATGAGAGAGAGAGAAATCTTTATAAGGTTATTCCTATTTATGGAATATTTAAAGAAATTGGATTATTGGGAAGATTATGATTATATTATTATGAATAAAGGTATAGATTGGTTTATTGCTATAACTCATGAAGATGTATTATTAATATATGGTCTATCTATTAAATAATCAGTCATTTGGAGAACAAAAAGAGGTCAGCTTAATTTCAAGAGAATTTAAAGGTTGAGCTCTTGACTAATCATTATCTCATAATTCTTAAGTTTTTTTAATTTTTTATTCCATTTGATATAATGGTGCCACATATATATTAAATAAATAATTAGAACAATTGCTACACTCAAATTTAGATATCTAATTGTTTGAAAAATCAAAATAAATGCTTTTTTGATAAAAATAAATAACCGAACAAACATGAGAGAATTGTAAAAAATGTAGATTGCTGAAAAAATATTGAGAATAATAAATAATTTTCTTATTTTTTCCATATGGTTTATAACCTCATAAAAAATATCTGTTAAAGACATTTCATCCATTTTTATATTTTTATTAATATTTTCATCCAATACATTGCTGTTATCATTCTTTTCTATTTTTATCATTTTATTATATACTTTGATTTTCAAATTCCATTTTCTTAAAAATAAAAATTGTAATAATGATATAAGCAGAATTGAAATAAAACATATAAAAACTATTATTCCATGAATAGGAATAACCTTATGAGATTCTGTTGAGATCGTATATAAATAAATTAAAAAACCGAGATTTATAATTCCAATAATAATCGTATAAATGGGTAGAATTGCGCTTATTTTTAAATAAAATCTTGTTTTTCTAATATAATTCAAGCCCCATTTATCTATTTTATCTATACTACTCATGTTTTTATTTTTTCACTTTTATTGAATTTTTTTCCCTTTTTTATTGATATTTAGCATATATCATTTAAATTATCCCACTTCAGCATTTATTTTAACAAACCACTCATATCTTTCCCTTCCAAGTTTAGTTATATCATAAATCTTAATAATTCGTTCACCCCAAGTTTCTTCAAAAAGTCTAATATATCCTGCATTTGTCATTTTTATAAGGTATTTTTCAGCAGTGATTGTCTTTAATTTACAATATACTATTAAATGAGATTTCTTTATTCCTTTCTGGATTACTGGATTTTTTTTATTTTCTCGTAGTATTCCTTCTAATATGTTTTGGATAATCATATTTGAAGTACGATAATTTTTTTTTACCATCCTTTTCAAGTAAAAATTATATTTTTACATTTAATAGATATCTTTTCTTTTCTGACAATCTAATTAATATATCCATCTTAAAGAAGAATTATAATATAAGTATATATCCCTAAGTTTTTAATCATATTTTAAAATTGATAGAAAAAAAAAATAAAAATTGGTTTTATAATTGTCTCCGTTTTAGGAACAGAAAAGTTGGGATTAAACTTATCACCATATATGAAATCATTATAGCTAATCCTGCTTCCAAAGAGGGAGTTATCCAGACAGTAATTTCAAAACCCATTCTATATCTCTCATGAAATCTCACCATTTCTCCTAATAGGAAATCATTATCAAACACATATATTATTATATTAGATGCATAATTTAATGAGTAAAATGGTTCAAAATCAGGAGCCACAAGACTCATAAGAGTACTTAAGATCCGATCTCCCACTAATAAAATCGTTATTGATATAACAATTGATAAAGTTGTATTTTTTAGAAATGAACTCAATAATGATATAAAACAGCACATAGCTAAAGAGCATATTAATGCAAAAACGAAACTCATAAAGAAAAGATCTATAAGTTTTCCATATAAAAATAAACCAGCTATACCAAGAGTCAAATAAAAAATTCCTATAATCAAATATATATAGATTATACCTCCTATAAATTTCCCTATGAATGCTTTTTGTTTCCCAATTATAGGAAAAACAATATATCCAGTTCTATTACTATATTCTGAACAAATAATGCCACCAAAAAATAGACATGCAGCAATTATAATAATTATTATAAAAAACTGAAGGCCCTCTGTGAAATATTCATTTTGAGTTTCAGGTAAAGGATATTCAGGAATTAAAACATATGGTAAAATGCTTAATGCTAAAACAAACAAAAATGATACTATTGCGAATCCTATAAATTTTTTCCAATTTCTTTTCAATTCAAAAATGATAGTTACGGCAATTGTTTTTAATGTTAAATAAGTTTTATTTTTTTGATATAAAACCATTCTTAAATCTTCTTTATCGAGCAATTGCAACGTTCTCACCTTTATTTATTATTGTTGATGGAATTTTTTGTTCATTATATTCATTTAATAATTCAGCATATATTCTTTCTAATTGAGAAGTACGTTGCTGGGCAAATGAAACTAATCTAATTTCAGGTTTAAATCTAGTGACTAAAATATCTAATATCTCCGCCATTGATTCTTTAGATCCATCAAAATATATATCCAAATTATTATTATCTGGATTAATATAAATAGGTTTTTTATTTAATTCTGAAATCATATTCATATCTAAGTAAGGTTCAAGTGCTTTTATCAATATGTCTATAATGTTGTTATTTTTATTTTTGATTGGTTTTAAGAGTTGACATTCTATTAGATTAGTTTTTAGATTATTTTCTAAGTTTTCAATAGTATTAAAGGCTATTATTTTTCCTTGATTAATTAATGCTATCTTATCACACACTTCTGATATTTCATGAAGTAAGTGAGAAGCTACGAAAATAGTTTTTCCATTCCTTTGAAGTTTCCGGAGTAATGTTCTTAGTTCTATACGTGCTTTAGGATCTAATCCCGTTTGAGGTTCATCTAAAATAATGATTTTTGGATCAATTAGAAGTGCTTGTGCGATTCCTAACTTTTGCCTCATTCCCTTTGAAAAATTTTTTATTTTTTCATCTTTCCATTGATATAAATTAAACATTTTGAGTAATTTATCAATTCTATTATTAATTTCCTTTTTAGGATAATGTTGTGCTCTTGCAAGATATCTTAAGACCTGTTTAGGGGTTGAATCTTTATAAAAATAAGGTTGATCTATTAAGAATCCAAAATCAATATAATTATTAGATTTTGAATAAATATTTTGTAATTCACCTTTGATATTTTGAACAAGAATTCCACCTGAAGTGGGTTGGATTAAATTTGCGATCATTTTAATCACTGTAGTTTTACCTGCTCCATTAGGACCAACAAATCCTATTATTTCACCACTATATACGTCCAGATTTATCTCATTTATAGCAGTAAATTTCCCATACTTTTTCTTTAAATTTATTAATTTTAACACTGGTTCCGCCATATTTTTTCACTTTATTTATTTTCTAACTTTTTTTTTTAATACTTAAAAAAGTTTGAATTTAAATAGTAAAATTTAAGTATGAATATAAATGATTTCGGACCAAAGGTCCCACAAAAAAATAATATTGAAATTTCAATTCTATTCAGTATTAATTTTCATAAAAAATCTAAATAAATCAAGGTATATTGATACTAATAAAAAGAAAATAAATTAATAAAAAAAATCTGTAAACAAAATTTGAAAGATATTAGGATTTATTTTTCAAGGTTCTCAATTCTTTTTTCAAGTAGGGTTATTTTATTTTTTAAATCGCCAACAGTTTCATCTAATATGAGACGGAATCGTTCATAAATATCTGTAATACCTTTTACCCTACCTTCTTTACTCATTAAATCAATTTCTCGTTTAAAATTCTCTATATATTTGTAAAGATTGCTGCTGAATTCATCAAAATTATCTATATCATATTCGAGACCTAATTCCCTAGATAAATTAATTTTAGCTAAATCTGGCCAATCTACATCATCCCCTTTGATAGGAATCACGGGGATAGAAAATTTATCAGCAAGTTGTAATTCATTAGCACAGTCAGGTGAATTAAAAACGGATTTGTTCGTACCTATAAATAATAGTAATTGACATTTCTGTACGGCGTTTAACATCCATTCGTCAATATTTCCAGCAAGATCTTCTTCACAAAAGAATACTTCAGAGATTTCTTTTTGTTTCTCTAAATATTCTACAATTTCCTTTATTCGGTATGGATTAAAGTCAATAACTGCATGAGATATAAAGATTTTAATTGTTGCCTTCTTTCTTAGATATTCTCTTATTGTATCTGGAGCTTTCTGCATAATATTCTTTTCTTCATCACTTATAGGATTGTTTGTAAGATCTAAATCTACTAATTCATTAAGCGCCCATAAAGGTGTAGGAATCTCATTAAACTTGTTATTATTTAATTTTAATTTGGAAATTAAAATTAAATTAACAAATGAGTCTGGTAGAGAACTAAGAGAACAATTAGATAAATCAAGATATTCTAAATTTGTTAGTTGTCCAAAAGAATCAGGAAGATTCTCAAGGGGAGTATTCACTATTTCTAATGATTTTAAATCTTTAAAGACACCAAAATTATCAGGTAAGGATGTAAAAGAATATTCAAACATTCTCCATTTAACTATTTTCCCATCAACTATTTTTATATTGAGTGGATTTGTATATTTTCCTTTTTTATTCATTTCTATTTTTTCTTTTTCAAAATCTCTTATTAATTCTATTTGTTCCTCAGGAAGATTATTTTGAATTTGAAGAGAAAATATTTCAGGTGCTTCTATTTTAGTTCCTTTACTATGTAGTTGTTTTAAAATCTTTAAATTCTTCTGATTCCATTTAAGGTTAAAATTATTCTTTAGTAAGAGATTATTTAAATTATTTAGAGTTAATAACCAATCTGATAAATCAGATATATCATTTTTAGTAAGGTTTAGGTATTCAAGGTTATTAAAATTCTTAAAGACGTCAGGTATATTAATTAAATTATTTCCTTCTAGATTTAAGGTCTTTAAATGTTTGAATTCTCCAATCCAATTGGGAAGTGATGCCAATTTATTATTATATAAACTTAAATGCTCTAAATTAATAAAATCTTTTAAACATTCTGGGAGTTCATTATTTTTACTGTATATTATATTAAGTCTTTTTAAATTATGTAATTTTTTAATAACTTTATCTACGAGTTCAAGTTTCTTATCATTTAAATTTAATTTCATTATATCTAAACTTATTTCAATAACATTGTTATCTTTAGTAATATAATGATAATTCATATCATCATCATATAATGAAGTATATTCTGCAAATTTTTTTTCAGTTATCTTTTCAAGTTCCTTAATAATATCCATGTCATTACTCATCTTATTTTCACTATTGAAGATTTTTTTTTTGGTAATTATTTAAAATTTAGAAATAGAATGAAATAATTCTATTTAATTATTATGTTATTTTGAACTATTACGATCTCTTAAATTATTGTAAAAAAAAATGTTTTTTAAAACTTTAGGATTATATTTAAACAAAATTAGCTTTTAAGAATATCTTGAAAAATATAAATAAAATCCAATTTTAAATTACCCTATTAAGATTAAATTCATTAAAGACCTATGAAAAATAAGTCAGTGCTATCTCTTCAGCTGAGCTAAAATTTGAAGTTTGACCTTGGAGAACTGCCAAATTTCTAGAAAATTTTTTTTCAAAATCCTTTGCAAATTTGTTATGGGCAATTTCAGATGCTTGAGTGGAATAATCAATAATAATAGCACTTACAAAGTTTTCTCTTGTAATAAATCTTAGCTCCTTCCCTTTCAAATTAATAGATTCAATATGAGTTTTAGTTTTTGTTGTTTCCTGAATTAATGAATTAATACCTGAGAAGACTCCTCCTATTAGAACAGAATCTCCTAGATTAAGTTCTCTATCAAATGATTTAGTAAATAATTCAATCCCATTTTTATTGAATACTAAAAGTAAATGAATTTTCTGTCTTTGTAATAACCAAGGATTTTTCCATACTTTGAGAAAAGCATATCCATTTATATATACCCCAAAATGTTGAACCATAAAGGTTATAGTTACAATAATAACAAATAAAGTCCCATATTCAAAAGGATCTGTAATTTCTACTAAAACTGGAATAAGTGCAGAAGAAATTGAAAGAAAGACACCAACTATAAGCCTAGACATAAAGGTTTTTTGTTTTAATGACCATGCTTTTTTTTTACTTCTATAGAGCATTATAGCTAACCAAAAGACCGTTAATATATAAAAAATAGCTTGAAGAATTAAAATTGGACTTCCATGATAAGTAAATATATTAAAATAGTTAAGAAAATCATCTCTACTAGGTGGATCTGAGATAAAACCTCCAATTATAGTAAAAATTAACATAGTCATAATAGTTTGTTTAGTTGAGAATTGAATATTTTTTTCAAATACTTCAAGAAGTAAAATAAGGACTAATAAAACTAACATTTCAAATATTTTATTTAATATATGGAAATTTGTTGCTATATCTCCATTTGAGGAGAGTTTTGAGATGCCAAATATATTAGCAAGTATATGAGTTAAAAAATAAACTGATAAATAACCAAACATTTTTTGTTTAGTTTTAATATAAGTTTTGAGGAAAAAAATAAAAAAATACAAAGATACTACAGCAAAAACAAAAATCGAAACAATATAAATGGCGACAGATGATATAACAATTTCTCTCATGCTATTTTTTTTAAAAATTCTGATAATTTTTATTTTAATAAAAAATTAGGAATTTAAATTTTTATTATTCATATTTATATTTTTAATTCTTAAAAATCAAATAATTATATAAAAATAGTTTATTATTATCATATTCTAAGATTTTACCTATAGAGTCTTAATTGAATTAGTAATAAAATTCTATTAATATAAATATTATTAACTAAATTGAGTAAATAATTTAATATTAAATTGTTTTTAATATAGTTTAAATTATCCGTCCAATTTTCGATTATGATTAAAAAAAAATAAGTATAATCTTGAGGTGTATTTAATGAGATTAAACAATGAAACTGCTATTATAACGGGTTCTACAAGCGGGATTGGAAAAAAACTAGCAGAAATATTTCTCAAAGAAGGGTGTAAAGTCGCAATATGTTCTGGAAACGAAGATAATGTAAATAAAACACTTGTTAAATTTAAAAAGAGGTTTGGAGATTCTGTTATTGGATTTGTTTGTAATGTAAATAATCCTTTAGAACTTAAGGAACTCGTAGAAAAAACAAAAAATACATTTGGTTCAATTCGTATTTTAATAGCAAATGCAGGACTTAATTTAACTTATGGCCCCTTTAATTTTTTAACATTGGAAAAAGTTAATAACGATGCGAAAATGGTAATAGGAACTAATTTAATAGGTGTTATGAATTCAATTGCTGCTGTTATACCACAAATGAGAAAACAAGGATATGGTAGAATTGTAACCCTTTCGGGAGGAGGAGCAGATCGTCCAATTGAACATATGACAATTTATTCAGCATCTAAAGGTGGAGTAACCGCATTTTCTAGATGTTTAGCAGAAGAGCTTAAAAAAGAAGAAGAAGATATAAAGATAAACATATTTCAACCAGGGATGATAAAAACAAATTTAATCAAAGGATCAAGTGTTATTAAAGAATGGAAAGATGAAAAAACATATAAAGAAGAATTAGATCTAGTTATGAAATATGTAGCAACTGATATTGAAGAAAGCTGCAATAAAGTACTTCCATATGTATTACCAAACTGTAAAGATAATGGAAAAACATTTAGAGGATTCTCAATTAGAAAACTCATTTCAGGTTTTAGAAAAATAAGAAAAATACAGAAAAAACAAAAAGTAGAGAATT